>NZ_RZSF01000004.1:0-62213 GCF_004023325.1 Mesorhizobium sp. M1A.F.Ca.ET.072.01.1.1
GTGCAGGACGGGTCGGTCATCGCCGTGGTCGCAGCAGGACGAGCCGGCGCGCTCGCTCTGCCCACGCGTCGCGCGGTGCTGGCGACCGGCGGCGTCGGCGGGCTGTTTTGCGACACGACAAACCCCGCTGGCTCATGGGGTCACGGGCTGGCGCTCGCCGCATGGGCGGGGGCGGAACTCGCCGACTTGGAATTCATACAGTTCCATCCAACTGCGCTCGACGGTCCGCGCCGGCCGATGCCGCTGGTGAGCGAAGCCGTGCGTGGCGAAGGCGCGGTGCTCATCGATGAGCGAGGAGAGCGCTTCCTCGCCGACACACCTGGCGGTGAACTTGCGCCTCGCGACGTCGTAGCGCGCGCCATTTGGCACCAGCTTGCCGTTGGACGCCGCGTATTCCTGGACGCACGGCAAAGTCTCGGCCCGAGATTTGGCAAGCGTTTTCCAGGCATCGCCGAATTGTGCCGGAGCGCAGGAATCGACCCCGCGACCGACCTGATCCCGGTGCGCCCGGCGGCACATTATCACATGGGCGGCGTCGCCGTAGACAGCGCCGGCCGCAGCTCCATCGAGGGATTGTGGGCCTGCGGTGAGGTGGCCTGTACCGGCCTGCACGGCGCCAACCGCCTGGCCAGCAACTCGCTCACCGAAGCGGCGGTCACCGCGAGCTGGGTTGCCGAAAGCGTTGCCGGCACGTCGTATACCCGGCGACCGCGCAGATGCTCCACATTCGTCCCTCCACGACCAGACGCTTCCGTGGTCCGCCCGATTGTCTCCGCCGCCCTGGGTATCATCCGCGACGGCGAGGCAATGCGCGAAGCGGTGGCGACCCTGCTGCCGATCGCAGCCAATAGTGTCGCTGCCTCTGGTCCGGCTTTGGTCTCACTGATGATCGCCGCGGCGGCCCTGAGGCGGGAAGAGAGTCGAGGCGCGCACTGTCGGTCCGATTTCCCGCTCCACGATGCCAACGTGCGCCCATCACGGCTGACACTGCACAGCGCAATGCGGGCCGCGGCCGCACTCGATTGCCGGGCTACCATACGGAGCACTTGATATGACTTCATTCTCCCCCCTCCCCGCGACCCTGATCGAACCGATTGTGCGCGTTGCGCTCCTCGAAGACCTGGGCAGATCCGGCGACCTGACCACCGATGCGGTTATCCCGTATGATTGCACTGCCACGTTGGTGCTCAAAGCGAGGCAGGCGGGCGTCGTTGCCGGGCTCGATCTGGTCTCGTATGCCTTCCTTCTCGTGGAACCGGCGATCAACATCCAGATCTGGCGCCCTGATGGCAGCGAGGTTGGGGCCGGGGAAACCATTGCAAGATTGTCCGGACCCGCACGAGGCCTGCTCACGGCCGAACGCACGGCCCTCAATTTCTTATGCCGGCTGAGCGGCATTGCCACTGCCACAGCGGCCATGGTTGAGGCCGTGCGCGGTCACAAGGCGAGGATTGTATCGACGCGAAAGACGACGCCCGGGCTGCGGGCATTGGAGAAATACGCCGTGCGCGTCGGCGGCGGTGCCAATCACCGGTTCGGCCTCGATGACGGCGTGCTCATAAAGGACAACCACATCGCGATCGCCGGCGATATCCGCACAGCAATAGAGCGGGCGCGCGCCGCAGCAGGGCATATGGTGAAGGTCGAGGTCGAGGTCGACACGCTGAAGCAGCTCGATGCAGCGCTCGCGATTGGTGTTGACGCGGTGCTGCTCGACAATATGTCGGTCGAGGATCTTGCCCGCGCGGTTTCTATAGTGGATGGCCGTACGATCACCGAGGCGTCCGGTCGGGTGATGCCGAAAACGGCGGCGGCGATTGCGGCGACCGGTGTCGATCTCATCTCCATGGGTTGGCTGACGCACAGCGCCCCGATCCTCGACATCGGCCTGGACATGCCGGACCACCAGAACATCTGCAAGCACTTGAACTGAGGATTACGGCGTGAGGAGCAACATCAGCTCGGCAGGCGTAGGAGGTGCTGGAAAGACGTGCCGCAGCTCGCCTTTAGCGAGTGCGCCCCAAAGCCAAGAAGGCGTACCGGACTAGCAAACAAAGGTTTGACGATGACGATTGGAATGAACTCGGAGTTCGACGTGAACCAGACCATGCAATCGGTCGATGGAACGCCTCCGCGATGGAACCGCAAAGAGGCCGAGGCCATCTACGGCATGCCATTCAACGATCTGCTGTTCCTAGCTCAGACGATCCACCGCCAGAACTTCGATCGAAACCGAGTGCAGCTGTCGCGGCTCCTTAGCATCAAGACCGGCGGGTGCCCCGAAGATTGCGGCTATTGCAGCCAGTCTGCGCATTACGAAACCGGTGTGAAGGCGTCGAAGCTGGTGGACGTCAAGCATGTCATCGACGAAGCGGCCATGGCGCGTGATGGCGGCGCAACGCGCTATTGCATGGGCGCGGCGTGGCGAAGTCCCAAGGAGCGCGACATGGAGGTTGTGGTCGCCATGATTGAGGGCGTCAAGGCCCTCGGCATGGAGACCTGCATGACGCTCGGCATGCTCGATCTTGAGCAAGCTGCTCGCCTGAAGCAGGCCGGTCTCGACTACTATAACCACAACATCGATACCTCTGAGCGCTACTATGGCGAGGTTATTTCAACCAGGACTTTTGCCGACCGGCTGGAAACGCTTGGGCACGTGCGCGCGGTTGGGATGAAAGTCTGCTGCGGCGGCATTGTCGGGATGGGAGAAGAAAAGACCGATCGCATCGACATGCTGGTCACGCTCGCGAACCTGCCCGAGCCGCCGGAAAGCGTGCCGATCAACATGCTTATTCCCATCGAAGGCACGCCGCTTGCCGCGGCCGACGCCATCGATCCGATCGATTTCGTCCGCATCGTTGCGCTCGCGCGGGTGATGATGCCGAAATCCTATGTAAGGCTGTCCGCCGGCAGGACGGCGATGAGCGACGAAACGCAGGCGCTGTGCTTCTTTGCCGGGGCCAATTCGATCTTTGTCGGCGACACGCTGCTGACGGCGGGAAATCCCGGCGAGGACAAGGATACCCTTCTGTTCCGGCGCCTCGGCATTGAGCCTATGGAACTCGCCACGCAATGAAGGAGGCAATTCTTGCCCGCTATGACGCAACCTTGCGGGGACTGGGGCGCAAGGACCGGTTGCGGACGCTCGCACCGCGCGCCGGGCTCGACTTCTCGTCGAACGACTATATCGGACTTGCCGCCTCCAAAAGACTGGGCGATGCGGTTTCGACGGCGATTGCGCGGGGCACGCCAGTGGGCGCCACCGGATCGCGGCTGTTGCGCGGCAATGCACCGGAACATGAGCAACTGGAGGCGGACGCAGCGGCATTTTTCGGAGCCGAGCGTGCACTGTTCTTCGGCAGCGGCTATATCGCCAACTTCGCTCTGCTGACGGCCCTGCCGCAGAAAGGCGACCTGCTGGTCCTCGACGAGCTCGCTCATGCCAGCATGCATGAGGGTGCCCAGGCCGGGCGCGCTGAGTTCAAGCTGGCCGCGCACAACGACGTCGACGCTGTCGAGGACGCAATCACCCGCTGGCGCGCCGAAGGCGGCATGGGGCGGGTGTGGATCGCCTTCGAAAGCCTTTACAGCATGGATGGCGACCGTGCGCCGATGGAGAGCCTGGTCGCGCTGGCTGATCGGTACCAGGCATTCATCGTCGTCGATGAAGCGCATGCCACCGGCGTCTGGGGACCGGACGGCCGGGGACTGGCCGCCGCGTATGAAGGCCGCGACAACATCGTCACGCTCCACACATGCGGCAAGGCGCTTGGCGCATCCGGCGCGCTCGTTACCGGACCGCGAACACTGTGCGACTATCTTATCAACCGGTGCCGGCCATTCATCTATGCGACCGCACCATCGCCGCTGATGGCAGTCGCGGCACGTGAGGCGCTGACTATTCTGTCTGACGAGCCTATGCGTCGTGCTCAGTTGCACGAGCGTGTCGCTTTCGCGAGCCGGCAATTGGCCGAACGCTGCGGCGTGATGCCCAGCGGTTCGCAGATCCAGCCGCTTGTGATCGGCGATAACAGCCGCACCATGGCGGTGGCGGCAGGACTGCAGGCACGCGGCTTCGACATACGCGGCATTCGCCCGCCGACAGTGCCTGAGGGTACGTCGCGCCTGCGCATTTCGCTGACTCTCAACGTCGACGAAGCCGACATTTCCGCCATGGTCGAGGCTCTCGTCGGAGTGTTGGCCACAGCATGACCAAACGCATCGTCGTCACCGGAACAGACACTGGAATTGGCAAGACAGTGTTTTCGGCCGGACTTGCCGGGCTGCTCGACGGCTTCTACTGGAAGCCGGTGCAATCGGGCCTCAACGAGGAGACCGACAGCGAGGTCGTCGCCCGGCTTTCCGGCTTGCCCGACGGACGCGTGCTGCCCGAAGTCTATCGACTGACGATGCCGCTGTCGCCGCATCGATCAGCCGAAATCGACGGCGTCGCGATCGAGGCCGACGATCTTTCATTTCCGGTCCTGCCGACACCGCTCGTCATCGAAGGCGCCGGCGGGCTGATGGTGCCGCTCAATCGACAGACAAGGTTCATTGACATATTCGAACAATGGCGGCTGCCGGTCATACTGTGCGCCCGCACCGCGCTTGGCACCATCAATCATACGCTGTTGTCGATCGAGGCCCTGAGAGCCCGCTCCATCCCGCTCATCGGCATTGCCTTCATTGGCGAAGAGGTGGCCGATACACAAAGGACAATCGTGGAATTCGGCGGCGTGCCGCAGCTGGGCAGGCTGCCGCACCTCGGTCCGCTGACGGGTGAAACGTTGAGAGATGCAATGATTTCCGGCTTCGACCTGGCCATGATTGCCGGAGGCGACTGATGGCGGAGTCTCGAGTCTGGCATCCGTTCACGCAGCACGCGCTAGAGCCCTCGGTCCCTGAAATCGTGCTGACTGAAGGCGCCTATCTCCACAAGGCCGACGGCTTCCGCATCCTCGATGCGATTTCTTCCTGGTGGGTCGTCACCCATGGCCATCGCCACCCCCGCATCATGAAGGCCATCGAGACGACCGCGTCGAGCCTCGACCAGATCATCTTCGCGGGCTTCACCCACGAGCCGGCCGAACGGCTGGCCGAGGCGCTTATCGGCATCGCACCCGCCGGCCTCGACCGGGTGTTCTATTCCGACAGTGGCTCCACCTCAGTCGAAGTCGCGCTGAAGATGGCGCTCGGCTATTTCCGCAACATCGGCGCGCCGCGTTCGCGCATCGCCGTCATGGAGCACAGCTATCATGGCGACACGATCGGGGCGATGAGCGTCGGCGCCCGCGGCGTCTTCAACGCCGCCTATGATCCTTTGCTGTTCGAGGTCGACGCCATCCCCTTCCCGGCCGCCGGGCGCGAGCAGGAAACGCTGGATCGGTTCGAGGCCGTTAGCCGCGACCGGCGCGCAGCCGCGCTGATCGTCGAGCCGCTGGTGCTTGGCGCCGGCGGCATGCTGATGTATCCGGCCTGGGTTCTTGCCGAATTGAAGAGGATCGCCGAAGCCTCCGGCACGCTGCTGATCGCCGATGAAGTGATGACCGGCTGGGGGCGCACCGGAACCATGTTTGCCTGCGAACAGGCGTCCGTCTCGCCCGACATCTTGTGCACCTCGAAAGGTCTGACCGGTGGTACCATCCCGCTGGCCGCCACGATCGCCACCGATGCCATCTTCCACGCTCACTTTTCGGAGGATCGCAAGAAGACGTTTTTCCATTCGAGCTCCTACACCGCCAATCCGATCGCCTGCGCGGCAGCACTTGCCAATGTCGAGATCTGGCGTGACGAGCCGGTGGCCGAGCGGATCGCGGTCTTGAGCGCGAGGCAGGCCGCCGGGCTGCAACGCTTCCGGGTCAATCCATATTTCACCGACTGCCGGACAACCGGCACCATCGCGGCACTCGACCTACGCACCGGCTCAGCCGGTTATCTGGCCGAGATCGGGCCAAAACTGCGCGCTTTTTTCCTTGAGCGGGGGCTACTTGTGCGCCCGCTCGGCAATGTCCTCTATCTTCTACCGCCCTATTGCATCACCAGCGACGAATTGGGCGGGCTCTATGACGCGATAGAGGAGGCCGGCGAACGCTTCGGCTCGCGGCCATGAACCTATCGTCGCGCGTTCTCGGCTTCGGCCATCATGCGCCGGCGCGCAAGGTCGAGAACCCGGAAATCGAAGACCGGCTCGGGCTTGAGCCCGGCTGGATCGAGCGGCGCACCGGAATTCGCTCGCGCTTCTGGGCAACAGACGAAGACACGCTGTCGGGCCTTGCCGCCTCTGCCGGCGACATGGCGCTGACCAATGCCGGTATCGACCGCGGCGACGTCGGTCTACTCTTGCTCGCCACGTCGACGCCCGATCACCTTCTGCCGCCAAGCGCGCCGCTGGTCGCACATCGGCTGGGGCTAGGCCGCGCCGGAGCGATCGACCTGACCGGCGCCTGCGCCGGCTTCATCTATGCGCTGATGTTCGCCGACGGGTTCACCCGCCTGCACGGCAAAGCGAGCCTTGTCATCGCCGCCAACATCCTCAGCCACCGCATCAATTTGGCCGAGCGCGCCAGCGCCGTGCTGTTTGCCGATGCCGCCGGCGCCATGGTGATCAGTCCTTGCGATGACCCGGATCGAGGCATTCTCGGCGCTTCGGTGGATTCCGACGGCTCGCGCTACGGGCTAATCCAGATTCCCGCCGGGGGAAGCAACACTCCGTTCCATGCCGACCTCGACCTCGCGCAGACACGGATGACGATCACTGACGGCCGTGAAGTATTCAGCAAGGCCGTGGAGATGATGACCGCCTGCTCGAGAGATGCGCTCACTGCTGCCCGACTGAGGCCGCAAGACCTCGATCGTTTCGTGCCGCATCAGGCCAATGCGCGCATTTTCGACGCGGTCGGCAGGAACCTCGGCATCGCTGATCACTCGATCGTCAAGACGATCGCCGAATATGGCAACTCTTCCGCCGCGACGATCCCGCTCTCATTGTCGCTGGCCCATCGGGCGCAGCCGTTTCGGCCTGGCGAGAAAGTCCTCTTGGCGGCAGCGGGTGCGGGTCTCAGCGGCGGCGCGCTTGTGGTGGGAATTTAGCAAAGCAATGCTTGCGCACAGGACTGCTCATGAATGAGACTATGAGAATGGCTCAATACGTAAATAGTCGCCGGCAAGCTCCATAGAGCTGGGTTCCGTGCGGTGCTCCGCGATGTCTAAGTATCGACCCGCTTGCTCAAATCGCAGCGCTCATCGAAGGCCAGCAATACCTCATGCAGAGCGAAAATCCTCAACCGCCCGTTTCAAAGACGCTCGCCCCATTTCGAAACAAGGTGTTTCGCTCAATTTGGGCGGCCACCCAGATTTCCAGCCTCGGTTGGCTAGTGCAAACGGTCGCCATCAGTTGGCTTATGGCAACGATTTCAGCGTCCGACCTCATGGTGGCACTCGTCCAGGCCGCATCCACATTGCCGGTGTTCTTCCTCTCAGTTTTCGCCGGAGCCATTGCCGACAACTTCAGCCGCCGGTGGGTGATGTTTGCGGGACACTGCCTGATAGCATCGGCGTCGACGACGCTGATGATTTCTGTGGGTCTGGGATTTGTCAGTCCTTGGCTGATTCTCGGGTTAGGTTTCCTGGCCGGCTGCGGCTTTGCCTTGAATGATCCGGCTTGGCACGCTTCGGTCGGCGATATCCTTCACAAACGCGACATTCCGGCCGCAGTGACGCTTATGTCCGTCGGATACAACATTGTGCGCAGCGTTGGTCCGGCCTTGGGGGGCGTGATCCTGGCCGTCTTTGGGCCGCTGGCCGCTTTCGCCTTGGCTGCGGTGAGTGATCTGGCGCCCATAAGCGCGATATGGCGCACCAAATGGGAGGTCCGCTCTTCGCCTCTCCCTCGTGAGAGAATGACGACGGCAATTCATGACGGAGTGCGCTTTACTGCGATGTCTTTGGAGATCAGGGCAGCGACCGCCCGAGCCGCTCTTTTCGGATTGGCAAGCATCTCCATTCTGGCGTTGCTCCCCCTCGTCGTCCGGGATCAGTTGAAGAGTGGGCCAATTGTCTACGGTATCTTATTGGCCGGCTTCGGCATGGGTGCTTTCATCGCGGGCATGGGCAACGGCTTCTTGAGGAAGGTCACGTCTCAAAACAGGCTGGTGGCCTTCGCCTCTGTGGCTTGTGCAGTCTGTTGCCTCTCCCTTGCCCTTACATCGTCGATTCCTGTGGCGGCCATTTCGCTGGCGCTCGGCGGAGCGGGTTGGCTTATCACCTGGACGGGCATTGACGTGTCGGTGCAGTTGGCAAGCCCAAGGTGGGTTGTAGGCCGCACGCTCTCCATTTACTACGCCTTGAGCGCAGGCGGTATGGCTGCTGGCAGCTGGATCTGGGGTTCTGTCGCGCAAAACTATTCCTTGACCTTAGCATTGGAGGGCGCCGCAGGCGCTCTGTTGCTGGTTGCAGCAGCGGGGATCGTGTTGCCGGTCCGTCCCTGGGAAGAAACCGATCAAGAAAGTTCAGTTTTTCATCCGCCGGACGTGGCTCTCGATCTGAAACCCAGAAGTGGCCCTATCGTGGCCAAGGTCGAGTATTTGATATCGGAGGAAAATATCGAGGCCTTTCTGGGCTCCATGCGCACGCGGCGACACGTGCAGAGCCGTGCCGGTGCACGAAACTGGACGCTCCAGCGAAATCTGCAAACACCGTCACTTTGGACGGAGACATTCCGCACCCCCACCTGGATGGACTTTCTCCGCCTAAATCATCGACTCACCGCAGCAGATAAGGAAGTCGCCCAGCATCTCCTGTCACTGCATGAAGGAGAGGTGCCTCCGCAGACAGTGCTTTCGATTGAACGGACGACCGAGGCAATTCGTACCCGTACCTCGACAATCTTTTCTCGTCCTCCAAGATGACGCCATCAAGCTGCTGTCCAGGGACAGGGTGGATCACCGGTGCTTTGCAGAGCACAGCCTCACACCGAGAGCAGCGTGCTCCGGGTTGTGCGCTTTCGCGCGCACCCAGGCGAGATGATGGTGAACGCGGCGTCAAGTGGAAGTCCCCTGCATACGCTTGCGGAGTCTTCTGCGAGAGCCCATGCCGACGAGCGCCAAACAAGGTTTGATGCCTTTCGGCGTCGTGGCCTCAACTCATCGATTCGCGAGAAAAGCATCGAATGCAGCAGCAACGGCGCGAACAACAAAGCGGTGCTCCGGCCGCACGCGGATGAAGCCGTTTTCGACGTCCAGGATCCCCTCCTCAGCCAGCGTCACCAAACTCTCAACTGAATCGAGAAAACGAGCTGGTTCGATTTCGTGGGCGGCACAGATGGTCGGCACGTCGGCCTCCAAATCGCACATCAGTCGCTCGATGATCGCTGCGCGCACCCGGTCATCGTCGGTCAGACGGTGACCCTTTGATGTCGCCAGACGTCCACTTGCGATGTGCCGGGCGTAAGAATCCCGTGTTACTTCGTTCTGAACATACCCCTCGCGGACTCGGCCAATAGCCGACGCGCCTAAGCCGATCACGTTTTGCAAGTATCGGCCGAGTATCCCAGCGAATTACGCCGTAGGCGCGCCCGGTCTTCTGCGCTAGCGCGAGTTCGTCGTCCGGCGGAGCGAAATGATCGAGCCCGATCTCCCGGTAGCCAGCGCCAACCAGTGTCTCGGCGACAGCTGCAGCCTGTTCGGCGCGAAGATCGCCGTCCGGTAGACCTGCCTGCTCGATAGGCGCTGGTTCTTTATCACGGAAGGAATATGCGCGTATCCGAACACCGCAAGCCGGTTGGGGCGCATGGCGACCGCAGCCATCGCGGTCTGGATGCAGGACTGCACAGTCTGTTTCGGTAGACCGAAGATGAGGTCGAAGTTGATATGGCCAACGCCATGCCGGCGGAGATTTTGGACTGCAGCGGCCGTCTGCACCTTACTCTGGATCCGATTGATCGCCTTTGCACATCGGGATCAAAGCTCTGCACGCCGATGCTCGCGCGGTTGACACCGTTAGCTGCCAAGGCTTCGGCCATTTCCGGTGTGAACGTTCGGGGATCGATCTCCACGGTGATCGCAGCAGTTTTGCTGAAAGCGAAGTGGCGGCGTAGAAATTCCATCAGCGCCAAGTGCTCGGCTGGCCCGATAAGGTGAGGCGTTCCGCGCCGAAATGCACATCGCTCACCGGCAGCCCTTGCCGCACTTGCTCCGACACCAAACTGATCTCCTGACGCAGCACCGCTAAATAATTAAGGATCGGGCCGTTGCGACGGATGACCGCGGTAGGGAAGCCGCAATACCAGCACATGGATCGGCAAAACGGAATGTGGAAATAGAGCGACACCGATTCGTCGGCCGGGAGGCCCCCCAGCCATTCCTCATAATCGTCAGCACCAACTGCCGCAGAGAAGTCTGGCACAGTCGGATAGATGGTATACCAAGGCGGCCGGGGGTCCCGGTACTTTGTCAGGATTGAGGTGTGCAAGGAGCTGTCATCCCACGTCGCTGATCCATCATTCTTTCGTTGCGCGCTCGTCCTGGTCTCTGACCTAAGTCAGTGCGTCCCGCTTATGTCGCAGTCTCGTTTGGACAGGATGGGGTCAACCACGCCGGGGAGCGCGCGTGCCATGGTTGCGCCTGAGGTGATGGTGCGGTGCCGCATTCAACGTCTGAGTAGTACGTGACGCCAGTGCAGTGTGCTTGAGGCGTCTGCGGAAGAACTTTGCAATGCGAAATTCATGTCCGACGCAACGGACCTGTCAAGCCTCGTTCAGACGCCATCCAGGTCCAGCCAGCGGCCTTCCCTGCCGGCCGAAAAACCATACCGGCTTTAGCCACCGAGACGCTCTAAAGCTGACGTCGGCTCATTTGATGAAAGGAGGACGCCGCTAGGGGGTGCACAAGGTTCCCCGGCTTGACGTCGCTTCGAGCGAAGAGCGGCGGTGTGGCTTGTCGTCAAGCGCCGGGCAGCGTGCCCCCTACCGATATCCCGAAAAGATCGACCAAGATGGCCATGCCGACGCCACACGCGGTCTGGATGAGGCCGACCATGAAAATGCGATTGGCGCGTTCGTAGATGGGGCGCCGCAAGGAACTCATGTCGAGCAGCATGGACAGCGCTCTCATCTGCAGTGCGATGCCGAGCAGGATCGGCACTACGGCGAACAGATCGTAGAGTTGCCATGGCAAGGGGTTCGCGGCCCAATGAGTGAGGAAGCCGAGCGAAAAGGCAAGCAGGATACCCACGGCAGTGATTGTGCCGTTGCGGAAAATGGTCTCGATCGGTTCTTCCTTCGGATCGTGCTCGTCCAAGCGGCTTCCTTTCGTTGCTCTTTCCGTCGAGACTAAGTTCTCGAGAATGCTGTTCATCGCCAATTACTCGAGGCGAGCCGTAGGCAGCCGTTTCAGGGTGCGCTCCCTCTCGCTTCCGGCCGCGCAATGTACCTGCACGGCGAACTTACAGCGGCGAAAAGGTGCTGCGGCCACCATGCGACGCCTCGGACGCGCACGCCCTCTGTTCCTGGCGCAGCCCTTGCGGAGCGTACGCGCAGTGATCCTTCTCGGTAGCGCATGGCGCGGCCTCCGTTGCGGTCAGACGGGAAGCCGTCGCTGTTAAACGAGACTGTCACATATCGAACATGGCGAACCGTGTCGCACATTGCTTTTCGCAGTGACCCTCAAAAAAAGTGATTCCAGCGAGACGAAGGCGCGTCGGCCCGATTTTGGTGTCGGCCGCATTTACGCTTCAGGTTGGCATGTCGCTTGCTGCTCTATTTCGGAGAGCTGCAGCGGTCCGACCGGAGTGTTTCACATGTAAACGATAATGAATCTCCTAACAGAAAACACTATTATAAGTACATGTGGCTTTTACGCTGGCTCACCTCTCGTGTCAAGCGCTTTGGCGTCCACATATTGGAGACAACACGCACAAAATTTAGAGGAAAAGCTTGCTCTTTCGCCTCTATCCTTTTTATTCCTTCATGGAGATCTAGACATGTACATCAAGAGTCCTCTTCTCGGCTTAACTGCTCTGATGACCGTTTCCGTCGGTCGAGCAGCTGGCGCCGAGCGGGAACCGGCCGAGTACATCAAGATCTGCGACGTCCTCGGCTCGGGATATTCCTATATTCCCAACACCGAGACCTGCCTGCGCATCGGCGGCTATGTCCGTTACGATATCGGCCTGGGTGACGTCCGATCGTATGACAGCGCAAGAACCTCGGACGTGAGAACTGGCGAGGACCAAGGCACTTGGCGAAACAGCACACGCTTCACGTTCAAAACTTGGACCGGCCAGCAGACCGAGCTCGGCGCGTTGACGACCTATACCGAAACCCACGTGAATTTTGGCAACAGCGCTAACTCGCATGACAGTCCTCAGAACTATGATTTCAACAGCGGCCTCGCACTGGCTTCTGCCTGGGTCGAGCTGGGAGGCCTGCGAGTTGGCAAGGAGGGGTCGGCCTTCGATACGTTTGTAAGCTACGCTGGCGACGTTCTCGATAGTATGCTCGTTCCGTCGGCCGGCTTCGACACCAACGTGGCTCAGTACCACTTCGACGCCGGCAACGGCATTTCGACTGTGATTTCGCTCGAACAAGGATCGGGCTCAGCCGGTACTATCGACAGCTATATTCCGCACGTTGTCGCCGGCTTGAAATACACGCAAGGCTGGGGCTCGATCACCGGCGTCGCGGCTTATGACAGCAATTACGAAGCTTTTGCCGGCAAGATCCGCGTCGACGTCGCTGTCACAAACCAGCTGTCGCTGTTTGGACTCTTCGGCTACGGTTCCAATGCCAGTCTCAACGAGGACTCAAACGGCGCAATTGCCAATCATGGGCGCGGCTCGTACAAAATCTGGAACGGCCAGTGGGCTTTCTGGGCGGGCGCCACCTACGAGTTTGACGAGAAAACTTCGTTCAACCTTCAGGTCTCGGGTGATCAGCTCAAGGATGCTGGTGTGGCTGCAAACGTCGCCTACATGGTCGTTCCCGGCTTCACGGTCACAGCCGAGGTCGATTACGACCACTACGGCAACTCTGGCCTCGGCCCTGCCGAGCCTACCGCCGTCAAGGGCACGAGCAAGCCGAACAGCGTCGGCGGCATTCTCCGCTTACAAGGCTCATTTTGAAATCTCTCCAGTCGCGAGCATGGCAAAGGCACTTGCCTCGACAACGCACGCATGGAGAGCTTCGTTCGCCATCTTGAAGTCTGCATCGACCGTCCACGGCCCATCGTACCAACTAGAAACTGAAAGTTATGAGCCCTGTGTACTACACCTAGCCCTTGACCTGCCCGATGAACCGGCCAGGGGCCGTCAGTTCAAATTCGGGGCCGCTTAGAGGGCAGTGTGAGGCCGTGTTAGGTAAGCGCCACTGCAATGTCGAGGCCGCGACACGCCTGTCGCTTTGGACGGCTGGAATTGCCCTTCGCGGCGCCATTCATTCTCTCAACATTTACGTGATAATGCACGCTGAGTCCGAGCCGCGTGGCAGCACCCATCCTAGGTCACTATCGGGGGGCCTTAAACCTGAACAGCTCCATCGTCGCGGCTGCTGCGGAAGCAGGAGCTATCACTGGGACCCGTACTGGTGCTTGTCAGCCGCTGAGCCGCTACTTCGTCTTAGGAAGAGCATTGTCCTTGCCAAAAGCCGGCCAGTATTTCGAGATTGCCAGTGTGGCGCCGGCTGAAGAGAAATGACCATAGTCGAAATATAAAAACTCTCCTCTATCGGAATAGGCGCAGCGTCCTGCGCTGCACAGGAATTTCAGCGGATCGATGAATGTGGCGCCTTTGGTAAATGAGCGCACACGTTCGTTGATGTCGGGGTCCATCGCGATCGGCCAGGACGTATCGTCCAGATTTTGGCGCTTGGCGAAGAACGCAATTTTCCGGACGTCAGTTGGGAACTGCGGAGACTGGCCGATGACAAACACGCGCACGCCCAGGGCACGAAGCGTAGCGATTGTTTGCTGAAGACCGTCGAAACCTCTGACCTCATAGTCACTCCATCTACCGCTGAGGATAACCGTCTTGATGTCCGCTTCCAAGATGACGTCCAAGGCCTTGCGATTGAACCGGACACAATCAAGACGATCGTAAGGGTAGTAATAGAGTATCGGCGCGCAGCTGGCGTACGTATATTCAACGATGTTCGCCTGCAATCGATTTATGTTAGCACCCAAGCCGGAAACATAGTGCGCGGCGAAGGAGTCGCCCCACAAAAAAACCGTTGTTGGAAAACCGCTGGTGCGCGTGCAATCCTCCATATTCCAGCTTTCGATCCGGCTGGTGCCCTCGTTGAAACAGATGCCATTCCTCCAGTCCCCGACGGAAATGCGCCGCTGGACATAGTCCGGAAACCGTTGCGGAAAGCCATTGCCGAGCGCCCCCGCCGCTCCGCCGGCACAAAGGACAACGATCGCGAGCGCTGAAAAGGCGAAGATAGGCCCCGGGGAGGTGAAGGCCCTCTTCTGTCGAAACGGCTGCTCTACAAACTTCCAGGAGAATGCAGCCAATGCGAGGCTTGCCACCAACATCGCACCGGTCATCAACGGATCGAGTTTTTGGAACGAAAGATAGTGCGCGAACGCATTGAGAGGCCAGTGAACAAGATACAACGAATACGAGATGAGCCCAATCCAGACCAGCGGCCGGACTTCGAGCATGCGGGTGGCGACCGTCGAGGGGGTATTTTGGCCAACATAGATCAGAAGGGCCGTTCCGATGCATGGATACAAGGCGTTGTAGCCTGGGAACGGATCACTCGCCGAAATCGCGAAGAACCCGATGGCGAGAAGGCCAAATCCGGCCACCCCCACCGACTCCATCAGGAATCGGTTGCCCAGCGGCGAGGGGCATTTGAGCATGAGCAGGGCGCCCAACATGAGTTCCCAGATTCGGGTCGGCAGCAGATAGAATCCGGCGGTGGGTGCCAGCGATGTCGCCATCACCGCCACTACGAAGCTGCAGAGAATTATCGGAAGAAGTGTCGTCAGCCAGCGCTTCCCGATGTAGCGATAGATTAGGAACATCAGGATTGGTGCGAAGATGTAGTACTGCTCCGCTACGGAAAGCGGCCAAGTGTGCAACAGTGGTAGAAGCGCGGCATCGATAGAGAAGTAACTTGACGTTTTCCAGAAGAAAACGTTCGACCAGAAGGTCGAGGTAGCTATGATGCTAAGACTGAATCCGCGCAGATCCGGTGGCAGAAGAATGAACAATGCTGCAATGCAGGTGAGAAGCATCACAAAGACGAGCGCCGGCAGAATGCGCCGGGCACGGCGCCAGTAGAAGTTGACGATGGAAAATTGGCCGCGTTCAAGGTCATCCAGGAGGCTTCCGCTGGTTAGGTAGCCGGAGATGACGAAGAAGATATCGACCCCGCTAAAGCCACCCGGGATCGCCGAAATTCCGAAATGAAAGAGTACGACCGGAAGTACAGCAACGGCCCTAAGGCCCTCGATATAGCGCCTATATTGCATCCAGCGGTTCCTTTTATTTTAGATCAGGACGCGATTGGAAGCTTTCAATCTCCGGTAGGAGTGCTGCCGAGATAAGGGCGGTATCAGCCACCTTTATCCGTCCCGAATGTTCTGTAAGTTGCAACTGGTACAGAAGCACGATCGCCATCGCCGGCCTTGACGGCCTGATTGTCGAGCAGATCGCGCGGATCGTTGACCATCACGGCCAGGTTATGTCCTGTCGAACAACCAAGCGGCTGTTTGAAGGATTCTTCATTGGGTAAGGCACCATATGAGGGACAGACCGGCGGACGGGCGTGATAGACAATCGCCTCAATTCGCACTGAGCCGGCGTCGTGTTGATCGCGCAATTGAATGTTGTCTTCTTCGATTGCCAACTGCCTGGCCTGATGGGCTACCCCTGCGCTGAGCTGGGGCGAACCGCTGATGAGGAGGTGGATGGCATCGAACCGGCCGCGACTGGCCTTGTCTAGGAAAACACGCAAACGCTGCCGTTCGGAAGCGCGCAGGCTTTGCAACGTCAGGACGGTGGTCTCCTCTCGGACAAGCATTGGTGCCGATGGTTCGACATCAACTGGCGTAGTGCTTGTGCAGCCACTTACGCTTGGTGCCAGAGCGACAAAGAGGATTATAAAACGCAACATCTTTGGATGACACTATTCGATGATGAAGCCGAGACCGCCCTGGGCGCTTGGCGCGCCCGCACGGATAGCAGCGCGGTCTCGCGGGGGACTTGTCACGGAATTCGTCGGAGCGCCCCCTCCGTTCAAAGCCGGTGCCGCCCGCTCGGTCGGTGCGCTCATCTGGTTTGGGTTGGAGCCTGGTCTTACAATGTAAGGCGTAACTAGAATGACCAGTTCTGACTCCTCTTTTTGAAACGAGGTCGAGCGAAAAAGCGGTCCCAGGATCGGCAGTTCTCCGAGCCAGGGAAAGGCCCTGACATCATTGTTGACGTTCCGCCTGATTAGACCGCCGATTGCGAAGCTCTGGCCGCTGGCGAGTTCGACGACCGTATCGGCTCGGCGCGTGGAAACTGCCGGCACGGAAATTCCGTTGATTTGCACGGCACCTTGCGTCGACAGTTCACTGACTTCGGGCGTTACGTGAATGTTGATTTGATTGTTGCTGAGAACTGTCGGCACAAATTCCAGACTGACGCCGAAGTGACGGAATTCAACCGATACCTGCCTGTTTTCCTGCAGGACAGGAATGGGAAATTCGCCGCCCGCGAGAAAGCTGGCCTTTTCACCCGACATAGCGGTGAGGTTCGGCTCAGCCAGGACGGAAGCTATATGCTCCTTGGCGAGCGCGTCGAGAACCGCGCTGACGTTGACGGCACCGTTGTCGAATCCGATTTCTGCTGTACCGCCACCCTGGGTTGAACCAGACCCAGCGCTTGCAGCGCTTCCGCTTAGAACGCCCACTTTGAAATTGCCGATTTGACCGAAGGCGGACAAGTTGACGCCGAGTGACTTCATGGCGCTGCGTGAGACTTCGGCTACGCGCACGCTGAGGTTAACTTGCAGGGATCCAGCGACCTTGATGTTGTTGACGACTTGCGCTCCGTCGCCCAGATATTGCTCAGTGACTCTTTTTGCGGTGTCGGCGACCTCTGCGTCGGGCGCCGTCCCGCTAAGGATTGCGCCGCGCGGCGTATAGTTGACGCGGATGGGATAGTCGCCGACCTGCTCCCGCAACATGGCGCGTAAATCCCCGATCGGTTGCGTGACAACGATACGCAATTCGGCGAGAGGCTCGCCATTGCCATCCAAGGCGAATAGGCTGGTCCGCCCCGATTTCTTGCCAAAGACGAAGATTGTTTTGCTCGATGGCGCCTGAAAATCCGCGATCGTGGGGTCAGCAACAAAGATGGTCGTGGCTGGCGCGGGCAGATGAACGGTCTCCCCGAGCGAAGAGGAAAGGGTCAGCGTGGCGTTGATGCTATTCGAAGCCGCATGCGGCGGGCCTTTGTCCTGCTTGTTTTGCGCCGCGACACCAAGTGGGAAAGTCACAATAAGCGCGCAGAGGAGATGGCCCAGGTAACGGGGAACTGCAGGTCTTGTAACCTTGTTGGCGATCGCCCGCCAATTGAGCGCATGGCAAGGATGTTGAAGGATCAGCAAAATAGATCTTCTTTCGATTCGACAAACTATGCGGACGAGGCGTCAGTCAATTCTAGGATGTAACCAATGCCTCGGATGGTCTTGATCCGTGGCGTTGCACCTGATCTGGTCAGATGTCCCCGTAAACGATAAATTCCGACTTCAAGCGCGTTGGCAGACACGTCGTCGTTGAATGAATAGAGGTGATCTTCCAATTGCGCACGGGGCACGATGCGGCCTGCCCGGTTAAGCAGGTGCTCTAGAATACAGAGTTCGCGACGTGCGATCATCATTGGGTGCCCATCAACGAAAACCTGGCGGGCGACCGGATCAAAGTCGAGATTGCCAAATACGAGCCTCAGGTCGGTCATCTGTGTCGCCCGGCGCAGAATGGCTCTCATTCTGGCAATAAGCTCATCGGTAGAGATGGGTTTGAGCAGAAAGTCGTCCGCACCACCGTTGAAGATCGCAATTCGCTTATCGAGATCGTTAAGGCTGCTCATAATGACGGCAGGAACTGAATGCCCGTGGGTCCTCAACTGCCTCAGCCAACCCAAGCCATCGCCATCTGGCAGAGCCAATTCCAGCAGGAGAATTTCATAGCTGGCGCAAGAAAATGCACTCGAAGCCAGTTCCAGAGTACCAACGACATCAACGACGAAGCCGCCATCCCCGAGCGCAAGTCGCATGGCGCGCGCAAGATCCGCATGATGATCCACGAGCAGCGTTCGCATTTCATCTCCTCTCGAAGAGGGACGGCCCATCGAACGCGTCACCGGCGGCCATCTGATCGGAGCACACGGCGCGCAACTCGTCGCAGCTCTCGGAACTGGTCCGAGTCGGAGGGACATGCAAGTCGCTCGGTGGCAATAGGCGCGGGTGAGGACCAACTGACGGGCTCAAATACGCCGGTCGGCGAACCCACGAGGCCAGCAACCCGCGTGCGATTTCTCGTTGCATCATCTCTCCTACGTGCAGCCCCTGCGCTCGCAAGGCAGCGTCGCGGCTCAGAGCCCGATTCCCACAGAGGGTAGGGTTAGCTTTCGAGAAACTGATTGAACAAATCGATTATTTGGATCGAATGCATCCACGGTATGGATGCAGCGCACCATCTTCAACGACTGCGGCGTCCTGATGCACTGTTGTGTCTGTCGTGCTCTGCTTTTTTCGCTGTCCTTCAAGGCTGGCGAGCCTGGTGGAACCTGCGCGTCATTGGCTTGGTAGCTTGAATGCTCAACAACGGAGCGCCCTGCGCAAAGCCGCTCTCATTTCCAAAAAGCCTTGCAATCTGGTTGGAGCACTTCGCGCTCGACACCAAAATAGGCGAGGAAAACTGACATCTGACAGGGATGTACATGCAACAGCCGATTTGCGGCACCAGCAAACGACCGCGTTCAGGCTGAAGATCGACGACCAACGGCTCCTCGATTTCCGCACCGACCGCTTTTACAAGCTCTTCCTGTGCGGGCGGATGCCGGCAAACAGCAGCACAGGGTCAGCGAAACCGGGAGCGGGCCTGCTTGATCGCCATGATCACATTGCCGCTGTCGCGCGTGCGGAGCGGAATGCAATCGGTCCAGCCGGCGGCAATCCGGTCAGCACCATCGTCTGCACGAAGCTCCCTGACGAAGACGTGCCCGAATGCGCTCAACAAAGCCGGGCGGCGGATCTTTCCAATCGCCGAAGGTGCGGGCTGGCACCGAGCGGCGAACTGCGAACTCATTCCTGCCCGGCGGCGCTGGCCGCCGCGAGCGTCGATGCGGACCCAGCCGCTCCGAATCCTCCCACAACACGATGAGCGCGTCGCGGACATCGCTGCCGTAACAGCGGCTGCGGCTCTTGCCCGCAGACGGCCTCTGCTCACGACGGTTCATAAGACGGATCGCGCGCTTGCGAATAATAGCCGGTTACCGCCTCGAACTCATCCAGAATGCGCCGCTTGTCAACGCCGCAATAAAGCTCCACGATCGCCGCTTCACCGTGTCGCCATGCTGAGCCGCGCCATCCTTCCCCCGAACCGGAATGGCACGACCTGTCCATCCCCTTTGGAACAGGACACTATTGGTAACATTTTGCTTGAGGCAATGCGGCTCGTTGCCTTCCTTTTCGCTGACCGGAAGGGTACCGGAAGTCGTCTATCGCATTTTACCCGCTGAAAGCGGCAACACCTCGACCTCAATCGCAGATCATAGGAAATAGACGATCGCGTCGGGGCCTCAGCATCGGTTCACCGGGTTTCCGTCATCGACTGAAGCGAATTGCCCCATCGACCGTCACCGGGTGGGCCGCGATACGTCGCCGTGTATGATTAGCGAGCGCACGTAGCGGAGCCATAGCTCTCCACCCAGCCATGTTCCCCTAGTTGGAAAATGTCCGGCGGACCAGAGGTGCTGTCGTCAGCTTTTCCTGAATAGCGGCCAAGGCAATCCCTACCAGTCCATCACCACCTTGCCGGAACTGCCGCTCTTCATCGCATCGAAACCGATCTGAAAATCGTCGATGCCGATGCGGTGGGTGATCAGGCCGGAGACATCCAGCGGACCCTGCACAAGCGCGATCATCTTGTACCAGGTTTCGAACATCTCGCGGCCGTAGATGCCTTTGAGATGCAGCATCTTGAAGATGACCTTGTTCCAGTCGATCTCGAAGCCGGTCGGCGCGATGCCCAGAATGGCGATCTTGCCGCCATTGTTCATGGTGTCGATCATGTCGCGGAAAGCGGGGGCGGCGCCTGACATTTCGAGCCCGACGTCGAACCCCTCGGTCATGCCGAGCACCGGCATGACGTCGCGCAGCTTCTCCTTCGAGGCGTCGACGACATGCTGGACGCCGAGTTTCTTGGCTAGCGCCAGCCGCACCGGGTTGATGTCAGTGATGACCACTTTGCGCGCGCCGACGCATTGGGCGACGAGCGCGCCCATGATGCCGATCGGCCCGGCGCCAGTCACCAGCACGTCCTCGCCGACCAGATCGAAGGACAATGCGGTGTGGACGGCATTGCCCAAGGGATCGAAGATCGCGGCAATCTCATCGGGCACATCGTCGGGGATCGGCACGACATTGTGCTGCGGGATCGCCAGATACTCGCCGAAGGCGCCTGGACGGTTGACGCCGACGCCGAGTGTGTTGCGGCACAGATGCCCTCGCCCGGCGCGACAGTTGCGGCAATGGCCGCAGACGATGTGGCCTTCGCCCAATACACGCTGGCCGACCTTGTATTCGGTGACCGCTGCGCCGAAATCGGCAACGGTGCCGACGAATTCATGGCCCGTCACCATCGGCACCGGCACCGTCTTCTGCGCCCACTGGTCCCAATTGTAGATGTGCACGTCGGTGCCGCAGATCGCCGTCTTCTTGATCTTGATCAGCACGTCGTTGGGGCCGATTTCCGGCACCGGCACCTCTTCCATCCAGATGCCCGGTTCGGCCTTGGCCTTCACAAGCGCCTTCATCATGTTCGACATCAGGATTTCCCTATTCCGTGATTGCGCTTCTGGCGAGATAGCCTGCACAACGGGAAGGTAGGCCACTAACTCGTTTGAACGTCCGGAATGGTCAGCCCCGCCTGCTCGGCCTCGCGGCGCAAATTCTGACGGGGCCTGGGGCCGATCTGCTGGATCACCAATCCGGCTGCCAGTGAGCCAAGGTCGCCGCAAGTCTGCAGGTCGCGGCCTTGCGTGTAGCCATGCAGGAAGCCGGCGGCATAGAGATCGCCGGCGCCCGTCGTGTCGACCAGTTCCTTGATGGCGGTCGCCTTGATCACCACGGTCTCGTCGCCGCGCACGATCACCGAGCCTTTTTCCGAGCGGGTGACGGCGGCGATCCGGCAATCCTTGCGGATCTGGGCCAGCGCCTCGTCGAACGACGATGTCTGGTAGAGCGACTTGATCTCGTGGCTGTTGGCAAAGACGATGTCGACCGTGCCCGAGCGCATCAGGTCGAGGAATTCGTCGCGGTAGCGGTCGACGCAGAACGAATCCGATAGCGTCATCGACACTTCTCGGCCTGCCGCGTGCGCCAGCTTCGCCGTCTGGCGGATTGCCTCCTTGGCGCGCGGCGGGTCCCACAGATAGCCTTCGAAATAGGTGACCTTGGCGCCGGACGCCTTGTCGGCTTCGACATCCTCAGGGCCAAGCTCGACGCAGGCGCCGAGATAGGTGTTCATCGAGCGCTCGCCGTCGGGCGTGACGAAGATCATCGAGCGCGCCGTCGGCGGCTCACCCTTGAGCGGCGTGGTGCCGAAGGCGACGCCCTGCGCATGGATGTCGTGGGCGTAGATTTCGCCCAGCGCATCGTTGGAGACCTTGCCGAAGAAGGCCGCGCGGCCGCCAAAGCTGGCGACGCCGGCCGCCGTGTTGCCGGCGCTGCCGCCGGACGCTTCGATCGCCGGACCCATGCGGCTGTAGAGCAGTTCGGCGCGTTGTGTGTCGATGAGGTTCATCGCGCCCTTGATGATGCCGTTGGTCTCGAGGAATTCCTCGTCGCACTGGGCGATGATGTCGACAATGGCATTGCCGATGCAAAGCACGTCATAATCCGGCATCAAAATCTCCGCCAAAACCCGAGCCGGCTTCTTGCCACGCCGGCCGGGCGTGGTCTCGCGAGTTGAAATGGGTTGCCGCATGCGCTTGATCCAGCCGCCCTCACGCAGCTGCCGGTCCGGCTTCACGCAGCAAATCGTCAGCTTTGTCCGTCTTCTCCCAAGTGAACTCAGGCTCTTCACGCCCGAAGTGTCCGTATGTCGCCGTCTTGCGGTATATCGGCCGTAAGAGATCAAGCATCTTGATGATGCCTTTCGGTCGGAGATTGAAAACCTCGAGAACAAGGCGCTCGATCCTTTTTTCCTCGATCCTTGCGGTTCCGAAGGTATTGACCATGACAGAAACCGGACTGGCCACGCCGATCGCGTAGGCAAGCTGAACCTCGCAGACCTCTGCAAGGCCGCTGGCAACGATGTTCTTCGCGACATACCGGGCGGCATAGGCCGCCGAGCGGTCAACCTTGGATGGGTCCTTGCCCGAAAAGGCACCGCCGCCGTGACGCCCGGTCCCACCGTAGGAATCGACGATGATCTTCCGTCCTGTGAGGCCGCAGTCGCCGGCAGGCCCACCGACCACGAACCGCCCTGTTGGGTTGACCAGAAATCTGATCCCCGAAGTATCCAGGTGGGCCGGCAGGACCGGTTTTATGATCTCCTCAATGACGCCTTCGCGGACCGTGGCTTGTGAGACCGCTTCGTCATGCTGCGTTGACAGGACTATGGTATCCAGCGCCACCGGGCGGAGCCCTTCGTAGCGTACCGACACTTGAGATTTCACGTCCGGACGCAGCCAGCCAAGCTGTCCCGCTTTCCGGACCTCGGCCTGTCTTTTCGTCAAATGGTGAGCGAGTTGGATCGGCAGGGGCATCAATGTATCCGTCTCGTTGCATGCGAATCCAAACATGATGCCCTGATCCCCTGCCCCTTGCCCGAGATCCTGCCCTCGTCCTTCATCAACGCCCTGGCTTATGTCGGGCGACTGCTCGGTGAGGGCCAGAACGACGGCGCAACGTCGACCATCAAAGCCAATCGCATCATCGTCGTAGCCAATATCGAGTATCGTATCGCGGGCGACTTGGCTGTAATCGATGTGGGCATGGCTGGTGATCTCGCCAGCCACAACGACCATCCCCGTCTTCACCAACACTTCACAGGCGACGCGCGCCTTCGGATCGGTGCGCAGGACCGCATCGAGAATGGCATCGGAGATGTTGTCTGCCATCTTGTCGGGGTGTCCCGCGCCGACGGATTCGGAAGAGAACACGAACTGCCTGGTCATAAAAATGCCCTCGCTTCAAGTGCTGGAGTTAGTGAGGAGTTTCTGGATTGGGGTGGCTTATCGGTCGCGGATGCCGGGAACATCGAACGCAGTGCAGAAGTCGGCAACGTCTCTTCGTACGCTCGCATGAACTTCCTGGTCATCGGGCTGGCGGCAGACCGAGTCGATGAAAGCGGCGATCTGCACCATCTCCGTTTCGCGCATGCCCATGGACGTCACCGCTGGTGTCCCTAAGCGGATGCCGCTTGTCAGCGCCGGATGCCGCCGGTCGCCCGGGACCATATTGAAATTCGCAATGATGCCTGCACGCGATAAGCGCTCCGCATAGGCTTTGCCTGACAGCGGCCGGTCCCGAAGATCAAGGATCAGCATGTGATTGTCAGTGCCCCCAGTGACGAGTTCATAACCTCGCTCCAGAAGCGCCTGGGCCAGAGCCTTGGCGTTGTGGACGATCTGCTGACCGTAGACACGAAAGGACGAGTTCGCTGCTTCCTGCAAAGCGACGGCAAGCGCGGCGATAGTATTCATATGCGGTCCGCCTTGCAGAAGAGGGAACACGGCGCAGATTGTGTTTGCTCTTCGGATGATGGAGGGGCTGATAACGGTCTTCATTCCTTGATAAAATGAAGCCACCCCGGGGACCGCGGATCGACTTGTGAGAGGTGCTGGTGACCACATCGCAATGGGACACGGGGTTCGGATGCACTCCTGCGACAACCAGGCCGCAGATGTGGGCGATGTCAGCCACCAGATACGAGTTCACCTCCGAAGCAATTTCGGCCATTGCCGCGTAGTCAAAAATACGCGGATAAGCAGTTCCGCCGACCCAAATTAGCTTCGGGCGTTCCCGCTTGGCGGTCTCGCGCAAGTGGTCATAGTCAATTTGCTGTGTCTTTTCGTGCAGCCTGTACGGGACGCGCTGATAATCGCTGCCGGAAAAATTGACGGACCAACCGTGAGTCAGATGGCCGCCTTCGGGTAAAGGCAAGCCCATGACTTTGTCACGGGGGCTCAAAAGCGCGCGATAGACAGCCTGGTTGGCTGGCGAGCCTGAATAAGGCTGGACGTTGGCGTGTTCACTGCCAAATAGCGCTTTCAGGCGCTCGATCGCGAGGGTCTCAAGCTCATCGACGATCTCGTTTCCGGCGTAGTAGCGCGCACCGGGGTATCCCTCGGCATACTTGTTGGTGAAAATCGACCCGGTCGCTTCCAACACCGCCGAGGAGGCAAAGTTCTCGGAGGCGATCAGTTTGAGAGTTGTCCGCTCCTGACGCTCCTGTCTTAGAAGCAGTTCGTGAACGCGGGAGTCGACGGCGGCTAAGTGAGGCCGCCCGTAAGTGTCGGGCTGCGCGATGGCGCCGCCGGCGGAGTTATCCATGGTAGTCGCGCTCCATTTGGACTGATCTATTTCACGATCAAGCAGGCGGTCCCTTCAACCGCGCGTCTTGTATTGCTTCCAGGCGTTGTAGGTCTCTTTTATGATGGCCATCATCGTGGGGCAGGAGATCGACCACCAATTGAGCCAGCCCGCCATCCTTGCCTCCTGCTTGCATATGGTACGAAGACTGCGGACGTTGTTCGTTGCAGCAAAGAAAGTTGGCTCTGCCCAGCCGCCGAACGTGGCGTCGAACCTGCTCGCGAGGCAGACTGGTAATATCGGCCAGCTCGCCGACGGTTAGATCCGCATGCGCGCAAAGGCCCAGGATTCGAAGGCGATCAAGATGCGCTGCCGTCCTTAGGCGATTTACCAGTGTCAACATTGGTTGGCATCAACCCGGACGGGATGCAGCAAGCCGCTAGCCCTTCTATCCCCATCAATCCGCATGAGACCTCTCTCGTCATTTGCTGTAAATCCGCTGGTATGGATGCTAATGGAAGATGGATCACAGTCCTTTCTACGACTAAGACGCCAGATATTGGGGCTAATGTACCACCTGACAGGAGACTACACTCACGAACATTATGTGAATTTTTTTTAACGTTGCTGAGAATCAAGGGTGAGGTTTGGCGAATGTCTCGCCGTCGACTGTCGAATCCTGCCCGACGGGATTATGGGGTGCGTAGCCTGCTTGTCCTTTCCACATGACCAGCGACGATGGGGCGGAGGCGGCAGACATAGCTCTGGAGCATGCTGCGGTATCTTTGGCCTGAAGCCGAGGAAGGCGGACCGTGGCTTCCGCGCCGCTGCCGGGAGCCCGCGAACAGGCCAAGTTGATCAGCCGGGTGTTGCCGTCATAGAGCGTGAGACCCAAAGCTGGCCAGCCGCGCCCTGAGGCTGACGCACCGCTCAGCGTCCACCTTGCTCTCGAAGCCCATCGGCATAGCGCCGATAACGACTTGACCGCGTGCGTGTCGACGAGCGATCGGTGAGCGCAAGGATCGAGGGTGCAGTGCAGGATAATGCTGTTTTAAATCAGCGCTGTTTTCAGCCGACTGCCTTGAGCGTGGGCACAAGGATATAGGCCCAAGGCAGGAGATCATCGTCTGCTGTTCGGGAGGCCGCCCTGGGCGCGCGACAGCCGTTCCTTCGGCTGCGCCGCTCCGCCACCATCCGCGCCGTGCCTTCCGGAGACCATTCCCGCTGCCGGCCGGCGCCCGTGAAAACCTCGACCCGGCGCACCGGCTCGAGATGGCTGGGCTCAGCGTAACTCTGAAGTCGTCATATACCGAAGCCTTCACAGACTTCGGACATCCCCCTCACAGTCCGATCCAGATGGCGTCAGGAACACCGCTGCGTTGATGCGGATGAACCCCTGCTTGTGCCACAATGACCCTTATGTCAGCGCGCGAGCCAAAGCTTCCGCGCAAGGCGACGGCTAGGATAAGGCAATGCCGACGAAGGGCACATTGCTTGCCACACTCTGGAATGATGGCATGCTCGGAAGGCCTAGGCTTTGCTCAGGGCCGCCTGCAAGGCGCGCTTTGAGGTTATTCACATAGCCTTCTGCGTAGTCCTGCGCCGTCGAGACCGAAAGATCAATGCCTGCCGCCAAGGCCTCTTCCATCAGGTGCTTTACGAGCCCATTTCGAATGGCCAGCTTGACCTCGGGGCCTGCGATAAGGCCGATCGCCTGCGCGGCCATATTGAGGCCAGCTTCCTCCAGCGCTCGCTTCATATCGCCTCCGTTAATGGCCGTACGCAGGAGATTGGCTGCTTGCGACTCAGCCTCGAGAACCATCGAGGCAAGATCGGCTACTTGTCCGAGGCCCGGAATGAAGCTGAGCAGTCCCACCGCCGTTGCCGCCAAGTCGAGCACTTTCGTCTCGATTTTGAGCACGGAGTCGACGACGTGCATGACGGCCCCGCCGTTCTTTTTGGCTGACTTAATGTCAGGCTGGTCCATCAGGCCCATCTTCATGTCCGCGACGGCATTCTGCTCTTCTGCGGTTTGGGCGCCGTGGGTGATTGGCTGCTGAACGTTGCGGTTCGCAGACGACATGTTTGTGCAAAAATGGGCAAAGTCTTTTTTGCTGATATTGCCGGAATCAACCGTATGCCCGCCGCCAAAGTCGAAGAATTTATGATGGGTCTTATAGCCCGTGATCGAATTGTTCAGGAGGCCAAACAGAAGAGGATCTGAAAGGAGCTGAGAGGCTGCTTCCCGCACTTTCGGATCAAGGCTCTTGTCGTCTTTCATTTTCGCCAGTTTGTCGCGAGTCAGAACACCGCTTCCAAAGAACGTGTCCTGATGGTCCTTGATCATCTCGACCGTATTCAGCTCAGTTTGCGTGAGGCTCATCGACGATGAGGCGACTTGCAGGAAATCCTCTTTGTGCATCTTCCCTTTCGAGCCACCGCACAACTGGTTCCAAGCATCGGGGTGATCGAGGAAATATTGCGCCGCCGCAATGACCTGGGGCGGAAATTTGCCGTTTTTCGATTCGCCGCCGACCATTTTCTTGAACTCATCCAGACTCAGGTCCTTGGACAGATTTTCGGAGTACCGGTAAAACTCCCGCAAGGCATCGCTCAAGGTCATGACCGAAGGCTGCAAACCTCCGCTGCCGTCGGATGGTATGTAGTTCTGCTCGTAGCTTCGCGCTTGGGCTTCCTGAAATGCAGCAACTTGTGGGTGGTGGTTTGAAAATCCGGCCAAGTCCTTGGCGTTGATCTTGCCTCCACAGCGGCCGTCGCCCTGCGAGCCAATCGCATAAAAAAGTCCCGAATCCTGCTGCAGTCCCTGGATCGCCGCTTTCAGATCCGGTGGCGTAGAGGGATCATTGGCTTTGTCGGTCAACGACTTCCAAGTAAGCGGGCATTGGTCCTTGTGACGGTTGAGTACCGCAACAATCTGCAACTCAGCCGTGGTCAGCGACCCACCGTTCCACGTGATTCCGGGGCTCGGCCTGGGAGCCGGCTCGATCTTCGGAGTGACGCCGAGCAGATGTTGGGCTTCAGTCGCCTTGGAGCGTTGCGATTGGTCCTCCTTGAGAGCCGCCCTCATATTTGGCGGCAGCAGATCCAGTGGGTGTTGCTCCAAGCCATTCAATGTCAAGACATCCGGTGCCAGATGGCCCAAAGGGTCCTGCCGCAATTTATCCATTGTCGAATCAAGATTCGACGCTGGCAGATCCCCTTGCGCGAAAGAGCCGGGCTTGTCTGCCAGCACACAAGTGGACAGCATCGCTTCGAAGCACGATGCACTTTGCTGATGCTGGGTCGCAAAATGGGAAACTTTCAGGCCCGGCCAACCCCTTGCGGACTGTAGCGAATTTGAGCGGTAGAAAGTTGAAAGATTACTGGCCGACATTATGCATCCTCAGACGTGACGTTGAAATCCCCACAAGAGACCCCGACAGAAGATCCCTTGCGTTTCACAAAATTCGACAATTCCAAGCGTCGGCAGGTCACGAATGCGCCTGCCCTGCCTTCAATTGCTGTGTTCCGGGCCGGCTCCAAGGTTCGGTCCAACACAATGGCCGGAGTCACCGCGAGAGCTGCCGGGACTCATCATGAGCGGATTAGCTTTCGAGAAACTGACGAGTTTGCGAAGAGTTCACAAAGGGGTAGCCGCAGTCATGTTCTTCAGAGCTGCGGGAAATCCTCAATGTTCATTTCTTGCCCAGCTCAGGCTTCCCGCCAACGCTATCCTGTTGTGGGATGTCAGAAGAATAAGAAGCATCCGGTCGTCCGTCGCGAACGACCGTAGTGGAGGAGCCGCGAAACAAGATCAGCACTGATTCCTTTGGCGTTGCCGCTATGTGAGTCTGCGCCTGCGCCTGCGCCACCAAGCCGTTAAAGGTCTGCTCCACGAGTGCGACGAAGCGCGGTGGACCGGAAACGAAGACGAGGCCATTGCCTGGCACGGGTTTGACCACATAGCGCTCGTCGGAGATATCAAGCTTGTCGAGAGCCCCCTTGAACGCATCGAAGCGAATCGACGTCATCAAAAGCATTCGAGTTTGCGATTCTTGTGCAGCAGACACATAGAGCACAAGGCCGTCATAGTACCATTGTAGACCGTAAAGGTTCGTCAAGCGGTCGAGGAACGCGCGCGGTGGCAAATCAGGCATACGTCCGCGAATTCGCCCCTTCACCGCAGGACTGATGTTGACCCTGATATTCAGGTTGTTGCCGAATTCCTGCAACGCTGCAGCGAGCTCCTGATCCAGAACCGTGTATCTATAGGGTGTCGCCGGAAGGGACAGCGGGACTGCATGCGCCGGGTGAATCCCGGTGGACAGAAAAAACCCGGCACAAAGAAGTCTCAAAACATGCAGGGTGACGGGTTGGATAAGCGTTCTCGGCATGTCGCACTGATAAACCAAACGCTGAAATCATCACAAGTGACTAAATTGCCGAAGAGATTTTAGATTGTCGAAATGACGCCGCCGTTAGTCAGCTTGTTGTCAGCTTGCCCCCCTAGGAGTGTTGCGCCGACACCGGGTGATGAATGGGCGGGGCTCGCCCGGTCAGAGAGAGCAACCGAGTCCTTACATGATGATGCCTGTCACGTCGATCTCTGCCACTCTAACGGCTGGCCTCCCCAGGGTCGGATCACCGTCGATTGTCGAGCAGGCCCAGTTTGAGCGCGCCTTAGGGCATGCAGCCGACTCGCTGAAAAACGATGCCGCCGCGGGGCCAGCGAGTGCGGCGCCAGTTGCTGCGGCGATGGATGTTCAGCGCGCGGCTGCGCCGACGAGCGGCATGGGCGATCGCGTGTTGCAGACGATTTCCTCCCTATATCCACACAACACTGTTTCCTTCCCCGCGCTCGACCATGACATAGCCCTTTCGAAGGGCGCTCTACCGGGACCGGCGCAGAAGCTTCCCGTTCCAGGTGAGGCGGGAACCGGAATCTCGGGCATTCCCCAACAAGGGCAAGACTTCGAAACGATGATGGCTGGTCTTCGGGATGTTTACAACGGCGTCACCCAGGTGGCGCTTATCTCCAAAGGCGTCAGCGGCGTCACATCATCCGTGAATAAACTTTTGAAGGAAGGCTGAACCGCGCGCATGATTGGCTTGGCCGAGGGCGAAATCATGCGTGGCCTGTCAGGGTGGCGGTCGGTTAGACTTGTCATGCTGCCAGTTCTCGTCGCCCTCACTGCTTGCAAAGCCGACCTCTACACGCAATTGCAAGAGCGTGAGGCAAATGAAATGCTCGCACTTCTTGAAGACAACGGGGTCGCCGCGATCCGGGTGGTCGCCAAGGATGGAACCAGCACGATCCAGGTTGACGAAAAGCTGCTCGCCTTCTCAATCAACCTTCTGAACGCCAAGGGGCTGCCGCGCCAATCCTTCAAGAACCTCGGTGAGATATTCCAAGGATCAGGCCTGATTGCCTCGCCGACCGAAGAGCGTGCCCGTTACGTGTATGCCCTGAGCGAAGAGTTGTCGCGGACGATCAGCGATATCGATGGCGTTTTTTCTGTACGTGTTCACGTCGTGCTGCCGCATAACGACCTTGTGCGAGCCGGTGCCACGCCATCCTCGGCCTCGGTGTTTATCAGGCACGACGCAAAAACAAATGTCGCGGCTCTGCTGCCAAAGATAAAGATGCTTGTAGCCGACAGCATCGAAGGCCTGTCCTACGATAAGGTGGAAGTGGTTTTGGTGCCGGTAGAACGGTCCGCACACGAGCAACGGCCCGATCCGACTGCTGTTTTGCCACAAGCATCACTACCTCTTCCTGCGCCACTTCTGGCGACCGTAACAGGTTTTGCCGCAGCCGTATTCGCCGTGGCCTGTTATCTCTTGATCGGCGTTGTTACGCGTCGGCGCAAGCAATCAACCGGCGTTTCCAAGGTCGAGGGGCGCCGGGATGCTTCTGCTGTCGAGGCCATTCGCAAAAGAATGCCTGCAATTGGACGTGGGTGACATCTCATTGCCAATGCCTATACAGACCGCCCGACCTGATGGTCCGCACTTTCCGGGCGCGAGCGAGCTTGCGGCTTCGGCCCATCCAACCCGTCTTGCGGCGCGTCTTGATCCAGCGTTATCGGCCGAAACGTTAGTGAAGTTGCAGAAGTGTTCCAGACTGCATCCAAGGCTGGCAGAATTGCTGGGCAACGATGACGTGGATCTGAACCACATCGGCTGCAGGCCGGACCTTCTACGCGGGCATGATCCATATCGAGCGGCCCTTCTTGCTGGTAGTATCTGGCATGCCCGTTCGCTGGTCGCGTTTGTCTCTCAGCCTGAGCTTGCCATCCTTGTTAAACGCATCGGCGTGGATGCACACGCATTCGGAATCCGACACCTGCTGCATGCTGTTGACAAAAGACTGATCTCGGACCCAGAAAAACTCGCTCAGCAAATCGAATACGATGGACACGCATGTCTTGGAGCTTGGCTCCAGGACAGTTCAGCGACCGAGCGTAACCGCGTGCTTCTTCGATTGCCCGAGGGGACTGCCGCGGAGACTCCAGCACATGAGCATTGGACCGCCGCCGGCCAATTGCTTTCACTTGTAGTAGCTCATTTTGAGACAGAGACCCCGGTGAAATGACAGTCGAACTTTCCGAGGGGCCAATAGCGCCGCAGATGCGTCCAGTCGGACCACTGATACCCGCGAGCGAGCTCGAAACCTGGCACAGCGCCGCGCAAGCCCTTGCCGCGGCAGAACGGCATCGGCAGCGCGTTCGAAACTGGGCACGCGCGGTTTACCAGCGGGCGTGGGCGCGCGGCCACATGGAGGGCTCGAATGCAGGCACCGAGGAGATGGCAGGGTTGATTGCGGAGACAATCTCCGAAATCGCGCGACGAAAGGCGGCTCTGGAGCAGGAATTGCCGCAGCTCGTGATGGAAATATTGAGCGATCTTATCGGCGCTTTCGATCCGGGCGAGCTATTGGTGAGGGCTGTTCGTCACGCCATAGAGTGTCAATACAGCGGCGCCGACGTTTGCCTTCATGTTTCTCCCATGCAAGTCGACATGCTTGCACGAGAGTTTGCTCGATGCGACGGCCAGGATGGTCGACCAAGGGTGCGGATCGAGCCCGACCCGACATTGTCGCCGCAACGCTGCGTGCTGTGGAGCGAGTACGGCAATGTTGACCTTGGACTTGACGCCCAGATGCGCGCGCTGCGCCTTGGTTTCGGGACGCTCTGTGAGAAAGGCGAGCTATGAGAAAGCCCGTCCCAGAACATAACGCTGACGCCGACACTCGAGCTCTCGTTCCAGCAATCTCGTCTTTGAGGGCTGCGGCCAAGCGAATTGACACGCGTGCGGTGCGCGGTCGGATCACGCGGGCTATCGGCACACTGGTTCATGCCGTCTTGCCAGACACTCGTATTGGGGAACTTTGCCTCCTAGAGGACCCGCGAACCGGGCTGTCGCTCGAGGCCGAGGTGATCGGCCTGTCGGGTGATGGTGTATTGCTGACACCGATCGGGGACTTGGTGGGCCTATCCAGCCGCGCAGAGGTCGTGGCCACTGGCCGAATGCGTGAGGTGCCCGTCGGCGGCGATTTGCTCGGTCGCGTGATCGACAGTCGTTGCCGCCCATTGGACGGCAAAGGCGAAATCAAGACCGTCGAAACTCGGCCCCTGCATGGCAGAGCCCCCAATCCGATGACGAGGCGCATGATTGAGCGGCCATTCCCGCTTGGGGTCCGTGTCCTCGATGGTCTGCTGACGTGCGGCGAGGGCCAGCGGATCGGGATTTATGGCGAGCCAGGTGGTGGCAAGTCGACGCTGTTGTCACAGATCGTAAAGGGTGCCGCCGCTGACGTCGTCATAGTGGCGCTCATAGGCGAACGTGGACGGGAAGTTCGTGAATTCATCGAAAGGAATCTTGGTGAAGAGGGCCTTCTCCGTACGGTCGTCGTGGTTGAAACATCCGACCGCTCGGCGGTAGAGCGTGCGCAATGCGCTCCAATGGCGACTGCGCTCGCGGAATATTTCCGCGATCAAGGCCTACGCGTTGCTCTCATGCTGGATTCGCTGACGCGCTTCTGCCGCGCTATGCGCGAAATAGGCCTTGCTGCGGGTGAGCCGCCGACGCGACGGGGCTTTCCTCCTTCCGTTTTTGGCATGCTGCCAGGCCTGCTCGAGCGCGCCGGCATGGGTGAGCGGGGCTCAATCACGGCCTTCTATACGGTGCTTGTAGAGGGTGATGGCACGGGTGATCCAATCGCCGAGGAATCGCGTGGTATTCTCGATGGCCATGTCATCCTCTCACGCGCTATTGCGGCGCGATCGCATTTCCCCGCTATTGATGTGCTGCAGAGTCGCAGCCGCGTCATGGATGCAGTCGTTTCGGGGACACATCGCAAGGCAGCATCCATTTTCCGCGAGCTCCTGTCGCGCTATGCCGAGACCGAGTTCTTGATCAATGTTGGCGAATACAAGCCAGGTGGAGATCCCCTGACTGACCGGGCTGTCGCGTCAATCGACGAACTGAGGGAGTTTCTGCGCCAGAGCGAAGATGACGCGTCAGATTTCGAGGAGACGGTCGCATGGATGTCGCGTCTGACCGCGTAAACTGGATTCAGTCTTCGAGGTTACGGCTTCTGAAGGAAATGCAAGAGCGTCGTGCCCTTGGCGAGCTGTCCAAGAAGGAAGCCCAGCGCGATGTGGCCGCCTCAGCCGTACAAAATGCCTCTAGGGAGCTTGCAATGATACAGCAACATTGTTCAAGAAAAGAAGCAGCGCTCTATCAGCATCTGATGTCACTCGACAACTTGTCTAGCGCAGCGCTCGACCGTCACCGCCTTCACACTGAACAACTTGCCGCTGAGATCAATTCCAGACGGCAGATGCTTGATGATACCCAAATCGCTCAAGAGGAGGCTGAGATGGCGGCGTCCAGGACGAGGGAGCTATGGGTCATATGTTCGGCGGCAAGGGACAAATGGCAACAAATCGAGGACGACGTGCGGCGCGCCGTCGAGACTCATTCGGAGGCCGCAGCCGAGATCGAGGCCGACGATGAGATACTGCTGAAATATGCGAGGGGGTCGCTTGCCTAAATGCCGCGCAACCGGATCCGACGGTCGCAAGAGGTCGTCCGAATGACACGACCGTGCAGTCTTTGATAGGCGCTGCGGTCACACCCGCCATGTTCGAACCAGTTCTGAAACTGTCCCACACGGTTGTCTCGTGGCTCAATGATACAGCAGCGCCGCGCACGCCGTTTCAAAGCCGGATCAACGAGGTGCCGCTATCGGTGCGAACGGCAGGGCTTGTCTGGCAGCAGGAACCTGCTGCCATTCCGATGCTTGACTGCGTCTGGAGAGTGGGAGCCGAAACGGTCATCTTGTCACTGTCGCGCCCGCTCGTAGAGGAGTTCATCACGACAGTGCAGAACGGCTTGGCCTTCCCTTCCGAGCCAACTGCTTCGCTAATTCTCGAACTCGCTCTGGAGCCGCTTGTCACTCGACTGGAGGAGACGACGCGTCTGAACGTGCAACTCGTGCGGGTATGCGAAGCCACGATGCTGGCTCCTCATCTTGAACTCGACATCATTTTCGGCGCGGTCAAGGGCAAGGGCCGTCTATTCCTGTTCACGCCACTTGACGGCTTAGTACCGCCTGCGTTTCGCGCGCTAGGCGAACTGCTTGCCCAGTTGCCGCGGCAGCTGGGCGGGCTGCCTCCAGAGCTCCCGCTCATTGTTGCAGGAGAGGTCGGCACGCTTCGCCTTCCTGCGGCGCTTCTTCGAAGCGCATGTGTCGGTGATGCATTGTTGCCCGATATTGCGCCGTTCGGCCGCGGCCAGATCACCCTAGCTGTCGGCCAGTTGTGCGCCGAGGCGGATCTTGACGGCGATGAATTAATCTTGCGGGGGCCTTTCCGCCCGCGACCGTGTCCTTTGGAGAGTGCGCATATGACACAACCCGGATCGCAACTGGAGCTTACTAAGGATCTCGACGATGTCGAGATCGTGCTTGTCTTTGAATGCGGCCGCTGGCCTATTTCTCTTGGGGAATTAAGAAGTGCCGGCGAAGGGCATATTTTTGAACTTGGATGGCCGATCGACGGCCCGGTCGACATAGTGGCCAATGGTCAGCGTATCGGGCGTGGCGACATTGTCCGCATCGGAGAAGAGCTGGGCATCAGGCTCCGTGGCGGGTTTGCATGCAATGAGTGAAGCTCAGCCGACAATCCTGGCGCTTCTTGCGGTTACCGCCGGACTCGGTCTGCTGGTTTTAGCAGTTGCCACGACAACGGCCTTTGTAAAGGTATCAATTGTTCTTTTCCTCGTCCGCAATGCGCTCGGGACCCAGACCATACCACCCAATGTGGTGCTGTACGCCGCGGCGATGATCCTCACTATGTTCGTTAGTGCGCCCGTTGCTGAGCAGACCTATGACCGCATGTCGGATCCCAAGCTCCACTATCAGACATTCGACGACTGGGTAAGCGCCGCTAAAGCCGGAAGTGAGCCCTTGCGCGAGCATCTCAAGAAATTCACAAATGAAGAGCAGCGGCGATTTTTCCTATCTTCGACAGAAAAGGTCTGGCCAGAGGAAATGCACGCTGCAGCCACGCCTGATGACTTTGCAATACTTGTACCATCTTTCTTGCTATCAGAATTGAAGCGCGGATTTGAGATAGGATTTCTACTTTATCTGCCTTTTATTGTTATAGATCTGATAGTGACAACTATCTTGATGGCAATGGGTATGTCGATGGTCTCACCAACTGTTATATCTGTCCCGTTCAAGATCTTCTTGTTTGTTGCCATTGATGGTTGGTCAAAATTGATGCATGGGCTTGTGCTGAGTTATACGTTACCGGGAGGCTGATCATCACTGAATCCAGCATCATTACTCTTATGAGCCAATCACTGGTGGTTTTCATGATCTGGATTCTACCGCCGCTCATTGCATCAGTGGTTGTCGGCCTCGTCATCGGCATCCTCCAGGCGGCGACGCAGATCCAGGATGAAAGCTTGCCGCTCACCGTGAAGCTTCTGGTCGTTGTCGCGGTGATTGGGCTGTTTGCTCCTGTGCTAAGCGCCCCGCTCATAGAGCTAGCCGATCAGATCTTCACCGAGTTTCCCGCAATGACACTTAGCTACTAGTCCGCCCCATGGACGCGCCATCGGCCGATATTCAAATTCTGATCCAGACGGCTCTCGAACTCGTCGTTGCGGCAGGTCTTGGGGCAGCCCGCGCGATGGGCATCATGCTGATCTTTCCCGTATTCACACGCTCGCAGATCAGTGGGCTGATCCGGGGCTGTTTGGCTGTTGGCTTCGCACTACCATGCCTGGCACACGTCAGCGGCGGATTGCCGGCGCTGGATCCTGATACGCGCCTGATCCAGCTAACCCTGCTCGGATTCAAGGAAGTTTTTGTCGGTGTACTCCTTGGCACTTTTCTTGGCATTCCGCTTTGGGGCCTTCAGGCTGCCGGGGAGCTTATCGACAACCAACGCGGCATCAGCAGCCCGACCGCTTCGGCCGATCCCGCGACGAACAGTCAGGCTTCCGCGATGGGCGTTTTTCTGGGGATCACTGCGATTGCCATATTCGTCGGATCAGGAGGCCTGGAAACTTTGATCAGTGTCCTGTACCGCAGCTACTTGATCTGGCCGGTGTATCAGTTTCACCCGACACTGAGTGGGCCAGGAGCAATGGAGTTGTTGGGGCTTCTCGACAGCATAATGCGCACGGCATTATTGGTATCGGGGCCTGTCGTGTTCTTCCTGATACTGATTGATATATCGATGATGCTGCTGCGTCGCTTTGCCCCGCAATTTAAGGCGAGCCAACTGTCTCCGGCAATCAAGAACATTGTCTTTCCAGTTCTCATGGTCACCTACGCTGCCTATCTGGTGGAGAGCATGAAACTGGAGGTCACACGTGCCAACGGCGTGCTGGAGTGGTTCGACAAATTGCTGCCATGAGCGACACAAGTGAAGAGAAGACACACGCCGCCAGCCCGAAGAAGTTAAGTGAAGCGCGCAAAAAAGGACAGCTGCCACGTAGCTCCGATTTCGTCCGCGCGGTCGGGACTTGCGCTGGGCTCGGCTACCTTTGGCTAAGAGGCAGCGTGATCGAGGACAAATGCCGGGAAGCGCTCCTATTAGCCACCAAGTTGCAGAGCCTACCTTTCGATACCGCGGTGCCGCAGGCATTGGTTGTGCTCGTCCAACTCACAGTCGCGGCTGTTGGCCCGCTGCTTGGAACCCTTGTCGCCGCGGTGATTTTGGCCAGCCTGCTAGCCAATGGTGGATTTGTCTTCTCTCTGGAGCCGATGAAGCTCAGCTTTAAGAAAATTGACCCCTTTGAAGGGCTGAAGCGCTTGGGGTCTGCTCGTTCCATGGTCGAAGTCTGCAAGACCATGTTCAAGGTATTGGTTCTCAGCGCAACCTTTTCCATTGTCCTTCTCGGGATGTGGAAGACAATGGTCCCTCTGCCGATCTGCGGCATGGGCTGTGTTGGCCTCATCTTTATGGAGACAAAATTGCTGATGGGAATTGGCGCCGGCGCACTGCTGGTCGGCGGACTGATCGATCTTCTGCTCCAGCGCGCGTTGTATCTGCGCGAAATGCGCATGACCAATACCGAAGTGACGCGCGAGTCGAAGGATCAGCAAGGAGCGCCAGAGTTGAAAGGTGAACAGCGTCGCATCCGCGAGGAGGCGGCCGACGAGCCTGCGCTTGGCGTGCATCGCGCCACGCTGGTCTTAACAGGAAGGGCGGTCCTGATCGGTCTGCGTTACGTTCGCGGTGAAACCGGGGTGCCGTTCTTAGTTTGCCGTGCCGAAGGTGAGCGCGTTTCACATGTGTTGAGCGAGGCGCGGGCACTACGCCTGACGATCGTCCATGACCATGTCTTAGCGCGTCAGCTGATAGGCACTACAAAACTCGGCCACGCGGTTCCTATGCAATATTTCCAGCCTGTCGCGAAAGCATTCTTTGCCGCAGGCTTGGCCTAGTCATTGGAAGTCCACGACTGCCCAGTTCAAAACTGACCTGGCTCCATGCTAGTGGCAAATGTCGGCTGGCCATCCGTGCCCCAGTGTCTCTGTCAGGCCAACCGCGCAACCGCGGGCCTGGGGCAATCACTCCCCTCGGATCTGCCACCCAGCAACTACGGCAAGTCCTCCGGGCATGACCTTGCAGCCTCTGCTGGCCGGTGCGTGGCGCAGTCCGAGGTTTTGAGGCCGGCAGTGCGGATTTGATTGGTGCAGCCGTTGGAATGCCCTCGTCAGCTAGTCGTCAACTAAGCGCCCTATGTTGAACAGCCGTGCTAACTTGAGCTCGGTTGCGAAACATAGGAGTACGAATCGTCATGTATGGTCGAATTGGTGGCTCATCCGATAGTTACCGCGCGCATAATGCCGGCGAGCAATCGGATGCAGGAAGCGAAGGGTTCGCGGACACATTTGCCCGAATGCACTTATCCGGATCGGAAGGTAGCGGCGCCTCATCATCGGCGGCTCCCCAAGCATACTCCCTCAATTCCCGACCTCCTGTGGTGGAGATCAACAGGACTTCCTTCAGGAGACAGGTGAGGCAATTTCATGGTGATGAAATCACGCACATCGCCGACAATCCTCAAGAGTATTCGGAGTTCGTATCGTCACGAGCCAGGCGCACCGCGGACGTTGCTCAGCAATATGGCATCCGTCGAGATACGGAGCACGCGCGATATTTCAGTTACCAATTGGGAGACCGGAGTGCCGGACTGCTGAGAATGGAAGGCGGATTCAGCATGAACGAGTTCGAATCGGAAAGTTGGCGGGAACAATTTCCTGGTCGAACTGAGGTCACTTCCATAGTGGATCTTCAAGTCGCCCATCCGCTCGTCGAAAATGCGGGCGATATTCTGCTGGAGCATCAACTTCGGATAGACGGCGACCGACCGTTGCTGAATTGGCGTGCGGCTAATCCGGAAGCACAAGCGCGCGCGCAGACGATGGGGTTTGTTGAAGTGGATCATGGCGACCTGGTGCTTGACCCTACGCAGCATCCCGACAAATGGACGAAGAACAGTGCCGGTGAGTGGCAGCGTGCAGGCAAACCTCCACTCTATCTCCACAAAACCGAGGATAGCGACAGCAGCGATAGCGGGTCCGACGACGATTTCATGTGATTTGTCGACCCGCCGCCGAGCCTTGCAACTGGTGACGGTTGCAAGGCTGTTGGCAGTGAATGCTAATTGTCCGGCGACAGCCCCGCCTTAGCGCCAGCGCCGCCGAGCAATCCAGCCCATCTCCCAGACAATAAACTGCGGATGCGCATCGTGGGTGCTTGCGAGCGGATTGTATTCGGGCCGGAACTCCGCCTCTTGGAACCGAGCTCTCCCGAATCCAATTTTCTCCACCACACCGTTGGGTCGTTGCGATGCGCCGATCCCGATCGGATCGGCTATGCCTGCTCCGCGCTCGCAGGAAGACCTTCCGCCTCGATCTTGGCGGCGCGATCTCGGCGATAAGTTGGATGGGAGGCAAGATACGCCGCCACGTCAACAGCCGGTAACGCGACATCGCAAATCGGCCCTGACGGTAGCCGATCGACTCCAATCGCCGGACCGCAACTCGCGCAGCGGCATTCGCGGTTTGGCCAGGAGAAATGCTCGCTGACTCACAGCGTGGCCGGCCGCATTCTGAGTGCCCTGTCATGCAGCCTGCGCCGACGGGAGCTCGGCACGCGAATGGCGTGGTTGGCGGCCAAGCCCTGAGGTCAACAAGGACTTACAGAAAGCGGGGGTGAGTTTGCCGCGATGAATTATGACCTTCTCGCGACCGGACCTAGCATCGGCTTCCTCTCGCTCTCGATTGTAGCCGCGCTGTTCGTTGGATTTAACGTGGCAAGCGGTGAATTCGGAATCAGCCAGCCCTTCCAAGTTTCTGGCCATGACGGGGCGACTCGTGTGGATGTGCACCCACATCGGGCTCGGCATCGCACCATTGACCAGCATCTTGGGCTGCAGCTTCATCTCAAACAGCTTTCCTGGCTCGCCACGCAGCGCGACCGGTGCCTCCGGCGGCATCAATTCGTCGGCATTGCACAAATGTTCCAGGTATTTTTGCGCCGGAAATGCGTAGGTCTTCATGCAATCAGTCGTAATGCCGGCTTTTCCTTCATTCAATGCGTTGGCCTGTCCCAGCACCATGTTCAGCAACCCTTTGAGCTGGTCTGTGCGTTCGTGCACTTTGGGTAGCTGGGTGGAGGTGAGTAGCAGGCGTACATTACGCCCCTGCAACCCGGCGAGACAGGTTTGCATCTCAATGGCCTGGGCTCGCAGGTACTGGGCCACATCGTCCACGACCTTACCGGCCTCCTCAGGCTTCATCTGGCGCACTTGGGAGACGACGCTTTGCTGACCGGCCAGATCGAACTGCAAAAGTTCGTCCAATCGTTTGAGCCGCTCCGTCAATACCTCCATTGACAACGCGGCGCCCCCGATTGTCGAGCCTGCCCCCGACGAACTCGCAGCCACCTCTTGCGCTCTCACCTGTGTACTCGCAACTTGATCCGAGCGCGCGAGAACCTTGGCTGCTGGCACTGTGCCGGCGTTCGCAGCGACTGGTGTTGATGGCTGCCCGGCGGCAGAAGTCCCGGCGCGAGCTGCCGACTTATGCTTTGACTTCCCTTTCCTTCGCGCTGTAGTGCCTTCTGACACTGCAGCCGTACCAGCAGTGCCAGCCGGTATCGCAGCGCCTGCCCTGGCCGGCATCGCAGCGCCCGCCTGGGCCTGTGGCGCCATGATGGCTGACGGCGGAGACTGCAGGTTCAACAAGTGCATGGCATCGTGCGCAGTGATCCATGCATCGTCCACGATCCGTTCGAACAGTTTCAATGGGAGGCCGGCATCTGGGTAGGTATGGCTTAGCTTGGTATGCACCTCGTGCAACGCCAATCCAAAATCCGAAAGCCGCTCCATGATTTTTTCTACAACCGCGCAATCATGAGCGTTGAGTGTTTTGCCATCATCCATTATGCCCTTCGCCAAAGAGAGGGCGCGAAGAGCTTCTTGAGCGGCGCTTGCCATCAGCTGCACCACTCCATTTCGACCGACGAGGAGTTCCTTCAAATCTGGCTCGAACCTGCTCGCCCGCAGTTCAATCTTGGCCCGCGCAAGACCGATCCGCTCACGGACCAGCCAGATCCTGACACTCAGTACCGAGCCGGCACGCAGCCGCAGTGCGCACCGCTCGGCTTCCCGCATCACGGGCGTTCCACTGGATAGGCTAGCGGTGGCAGCGCAGGCGGATCGCTGCCGTTCGGAGCGCCATGCCTTTTTTTCCCACCACTTAATTGCCGCCGTATGGTGGTTCTCCACATTTAAAATCAACAGCTCCTGCCGGTCCGCCTGGGAGTAGGAGTAGAGTTTATCGACCATACCTGCCGCTTTCTTGGTCTTTTTGTCCAATTTCGTGATCGTCGACAGGCCAAGTTTGTCTACTTCATTCGCGGCGTCGCACACGATCTGGCAACATCTACGCACCTTGTCGTCTGGCATAATTGTCTGCGCCTCAGCCGCAGGCAGGCTAGCGCGGTACTCCAGAATTGCTGAGGCTGCATCGACGACCCGACTGATCAGCTCCACCGCCTCCTCGGGGACGTCGGTTTTCCTGGCCGCAGCCTCGCAATCAGTCAGTTGTTGAACAAGACTGTTCATTCTGAGCTGTGTCGGACTGATATCTTCATTTGACGATGAGCTGGTGCCTTCCACCTGCGCGGTTGATAGTTGGCTACCGACCGGCGCCATGGCTTCGCCCTCAGACATGGAGGGAGAACCGCGCCGCCTTGCGGCTGCGCCACGTGGCGCTACGGTTCCGCGTGGTGGCGCAGCGGCTCCACGTCGCGGTGTGTTCAGGATTTGATCTTCGCCAATCGAGGCGCCTGGCAGACTTTCGCGGGCATCGCCTGGACCGCGCGCAACTGGAAGGGAGGAGGGCCTCCTATCGGCGTCCCCAGAGCGCATCTGCTCCACAACGGAATCGAATGACTGTCCACCTTCTCCCGCAGCAAGACTTGATTGCGAAAGGGAACTGCTCGCCCGCCCCGCGCGGCTGGCTCCAGTTTCAGCCTGCGATTTCCGTGGTCGGCCAATGCCCTTCATATTGCGTCTCCGTAGTAGGCGAGAATGTGCTGCTATTGTGCTGGCGGCTGACGAGACCAGCGGCATCTTTCGGTTAACGTCACGGTCAGCCAGACCCGCGACGGCGTAATGTTCCCGCCAAAGTGCTTCTCAGTAGCAGGCCAAGATTGGCCCGAGCTCACAGGACTTTCGCAACGTTGCCATCGATGTCCTGAGATTATCAGCGCTTCAGTCCGCCGATTTCCAGGAACAGCGAATGAAATCAGACCAACTCGGCTAGCTCCCCTTCCTAGACACGTGCCTGACGATTTTATTGATGCGTCACTCCTCTCGTTCGCCACCGACAAAGTCACACATTTGCTTCAGAGAAGCGTGTGCGTTGCGTATCACGCGGACCATTTCGATCTATAGTTACAAAAAGTGTCGAGACGGGACCTTTGGATCCGAAGGTCAGGCACGGCCGGCCTAGATAGACCGCTTGGCTGACGATTAGCTGACGATGGGAGTTCTCACGAACAGGGCAAGAAAATCCGACCGCTTCAAGCTTTCGATATGGTGAGAAGAGGATCCGCACCGGCCTCCCAAAGCCGGCAGACCATCCCATGTTCGTACGGTCGCCGACCTTCTCGAAGCCAATGAGCTCACCGCGCCGGGCCGTGATGTGCAGGCGAGAGAATGGTGATGCAAAGACCGAGTTCCTGCTCGTTGCGTGCGCCCGTGGAGCCAGCAAGAATACGGTCATTGCGGTCATGCAGCACGTGGACCGTGTCTCCTGTTCGACACCACAGCATCGAGGATGCAAACGAGCTGCTGCGGCTGCCATTCGGTCGCGGCATGCGTGGACGGCGGGATTGGCCGAACAGCCGAGATCGTGGTCGACTGTTCGATGCGAGAGCAACATCCTGCAGAGCATACGTTTTTGCGCTGGCCGGTTTTTGTCAAAAGCCGTCAGGTTCTCGAAAGCTCCCGCCCTTAGCTTGATCGAGGCTAACCTTTAACACGTCGCCGCCAATGGCAAATGCCGGAGTACCTGATGATAGCAGCAATTGGGAGTGGAGTTGGCAACCTCGGGACTTCCTTGATCCGAAAGGGCCATGGGGATTCGAAATCCGAGCATTCTGGTGATGGCAAGCCGGCTGATGGCAATGATGGCAAGCCAGCTGGTGGGAATGATGGCAAGGCAGCTGGCGGGAACGATCGGGCGGATAACCGGACCGTTTCAAATGATCAACTTCAAGACAACTCACAGTCTGCAGCACAAAGTGAAGCCTTCCAAAGTATCCTGCGATCGTTCGCGTTCCAATTCGCGAACGATGCGATGGCTGAGGCCGATGAAGCTTTGGATGACACAGAAGATGCCTGACGCGGGAAATCCGGCGTGAGGTCATACAGGCCGTTATTGACGGCACAACTCCAACAGAAAAAGGAATGATCATGGCTGCAGTTGATAATAATAAAAAATCAGGCAATACCAATACCAGTAGCGCCGGCAATACCGATAAAACTAACAGTGGCACTCCCGGCAATACAAGCGGAGCTGATGCTACTGCTTTTCAGGCGCAAGTGCAGGAACTAACCAATGTTAGCTTGGAGGCGACGAAAAGGAGTGTCCAGTTGCGCACTCTAACGACCAATCTCCAGACCATCAAGAAGGCCGCCGACGAACGCGTTTCGTAATGTCGGAAGCGGGTTTTAGACTGCCCCCTAGCGCGTCTCCTTATTGACGCGACGTAGTCCCGAAATGAGCCGCATGGCAATTGCCATGCGGCTTCTATCCTGTTTGAGAGATGCTCTGTGGATGACGCCGTTTCCCTCCGTTTCGAAGTGCGTTCGGGGCACTATTGCGGTCTGACCGGCAAGACGGATCTTCAAAAGTGTTTAATCGGCAGCGGCTTCGATGCCGATTTGGTCTTTGTCGAGCAGGGACTGGCACCGCATCACCTTCGTGTAACTCTTCTTGGCAAGTCGATCGAACTGGAGGCGCTTGCACCCGGACTCAGTATCGAGGGCAACCGGAATATCGCCGCAGGCCAGTCCGTTGTTGTGCCCCTTCCTGTCGTCCTGCTCGTAGGCGAGATGTCCATTGCTTTGTCCGTGCAGGATGCAGAGCCGCCTGGTTCGACCGGCATACCGCGCCTACCGATCGGTGTGCTCGCCATGGTCATAATCAGCTCACTCGGGATCGGCGCGCTTTCAGGCACGATCTCCTATCTTGGCAATGCAAGTGGATCGAGCCCCAATTCACTTCGGGCTGAAGTCGCGTCCAGAACGATCAGTCACCGCGCTGACAATGAACTTACGGAGGCAGCGGCCCAAGAGCTGCAGGAGGAAGTCGATCGAGCGGGTCTTCTCGACGTCAAGATTGGGTCGGCAAAGGGTGTTGTGACCGCCGAAGGCACCGTCACGTCTGAATCGGTCATCAGCTGGCAGAAGCTTCAGCAATCGTTCGATCGTCGCACCAAGGGTACTCTAACACTGGTGAACGGAGTGCTCATCAAAGAGGAGAAGGCGCCATCCGCAATCGCGGTCGAAGCTGTGTGGCATGGGGTCCAACCATATATTGTCATCGACAGCGAGAAGTATTTTGTCGGCGCCATTTTGGCTGATGGATGGGTGGTCGAACGTATTGAGGACAGCCGTGTGCTGCTGAGCAGGAATGGCCGCATTGCTGCTCTCCAATATTGAAAGCTCGCAGGCCCCATCAAGCAGCACTCTATGGCCAGCCAAACATCCTGTCGCGCTCGGTGCTGACAAGCTGGCTGCGTTGGAAACATTTGCTGCCCAGCCATTTCGCGCCTGCTTGTGGCTCTCATGCAGGGTCACGCGCTGGCCAAGGCTGAGGCGCCTTCGGAGTTCGAAAGCCACGTTTCATGGCGTAACAGCAGAGTAAGTCTCAACCGATTGCAAAGGTGTCTCGATGGCCAACGTCCTGCGTGACTTCATCAAGCGTGCGCCGGCCAGCCCGGATTTAATGGTTGCGTTGATGCTGCTTCTGGCTGTCGCGATGATGGTCATGCCTATCCCGGTCGTGGTGGTCGACGCCCTGATAGGATTCAATATGGGGTTGGCCATACTGCTGATGATGGTTGCCCTGTATGTCAGTACTCCACTTGATTTTTCCTCTTTGCCCGGCGTTATTTTGATTTCCACTGTATTCCGTCTCGCGCTCACGGTCGCAACGACGCGACTGATCCTGGCCGAGGGGGAGGCCGGCAGCATTATTCATACTTTTGGCGATTTCGTCATTTCAGGCAATATCGTGGTGGGTTTCGTCATATTTCTGGTCGTCACCATGGTGCAATTCATGGTCCTCGCGAAGGGTGCCGAACGGGTGGCAGAAGTGGCGGCGCGTTTCACGCTGGATGCTCTGCCGGGCAAGCAAATGGCGGTCGACGCAGAGCTACGCAACGGCCACATCGATGCCAACGAATCCCGCCGGCGGCGCGCCGAATTGGAGAAGGAAAGCCAACTCTATGGCGCGATGGACGGCGCGATGAAATTTGTGAAGGGCGATTCCATCGCCGGGCTGGTGGTTATCTGCATCAACATGCTGGGTGGAATTTCGATCGGCCTGCTCTCCAAGGGCATGTCCTTCGGCGAGGTACTGCATCACTACACTCTGCTGACGATAGGCGATGCATTGATATCGCAGATTCCGGCCCTTCTGCTCTCCATTACTGCGGCGACCATCGTCACCCGTGTGACTGGGACGGCGAGGATCAACCTCGGTACAGAAATGGTCAGTCAGCTCACGGCCAGCACTCGAGCCTTGCGACTGGCGGCCGGCGTCCTGGTTGTAATGGGGTTCGTTCCTGGGTTTCCCCTCCCCGTCTTTCTGATGCTGGCCGCAGTGTTCGCTGCGGTAAGCATTGTCAAGGCTGATGTGCTGGGCGCCGGCACTGCCGATGCGAAAGGTGGAACTGCAGCGGAGCCTAAGCAAGCCGCGCCTGCGAAGGAATTCCCGATCGCATTTTTTCTAGCGCCAGATCTTATGCAGGCGGTCGATCAAGCCGAATTGCAAAAACATATTGGGCGCGTTTCGCTCCTGGTCACAGCCGATCTGGGCATTATCGTTCCTCGCATCCCTGTCTTGGTTGACGAGCAGCTGCCTGAATCGCAATTCCGAATTGATGTCGAGGGCGTGCCAGTCGAACAGGACGCCTTAGATCCAAACCAGATGGCGCTCCGAGCCGATGTAGCGCACGTCGACTCGAGCGGTGTCCCCCTTAGACGTGAGCCGAAAACGGACACACTCCCGGTTGAACATACCCCTGCAAAGGCCCTTACGGGCGCCGGCACGGAGCATAGGGCTCCCGGCGAACTCCTCGCCTTGCGCGTCCATGCAGCGTTGACCCGCTACGCACCGCGATTGGTGGGCATCCAAGAGACCCGACATTTCCTGGGCCGAATGGAGCAGGAATATTCTGAGCTTGTGAAAGAGGTGCTACGCACGACGCCGATTCCTCGGATTGCCGATGTTCTGCGCCGCCTCCTGGAGGAAGGTATCCCAATCCGCCACACCCGTCTCGTGTTGGAGGCATTGGCCGAATGGAGCGAGCGTGAGCAGAACGTTGCCCTGCTGACGGAATATGTCCGTTCTGGTTTGAAGCGACAGATCTGCCACCGCCATGCCAACACGGAGGGCATCGTGTCCGCCCTGGTCGTCGAGCGCGAGAGCGAGGATGTGATGCGTGGCGCGGTTCGAGATTCGGATGCAGGCCCCTATCTCGCACTGGAGGATCGGCAAAGCGAAGCGATGCTATCACAGATACGTCAGGTCCTTTCGAACGCAGAACCGGGTCAAACCCGCCCTATTCTGTTGACGTCGATGGATGTCCGACGTTTCGTCCGCGGCTTTCTGACGCGAAACGGGGTTGATCTCGCCGTGCTGTCTTATCAAGACCTCGCCTCCGACTTTACAATTCGCCCCGCAGGATCCGTCACACTCCCGCACGGATCGAACAGCGGATTGTTAGAGTAGTCCCACCTTTCCTAACTGAACGCCACGCGCCTCCCCGATAACTGAGAGATAACATGAATAGTAATACAGTTTCTCCATCGCCTATGTTTCTGCGCCGGAACTCACTTCTTTTTGCCGTACTCGCCATTCTGCCTTTGGGCGGTTGCGCCAGCTGGCAAAAGCCGGCTCTTTCCGTGCAGGAGACATCTTCCCCCGAGTTGCTCAGCGCCGATCAAATCGATCCGGCTATGCGCGAACGCATTTTGCGCGAAGTTGGTCAGGATGTTCAAGAGCGGGCTTTGCGGGATGAGGTGAAGCAGCACCCGGACAATGTTGATGCGGCGATACGACTTACAAATGCCTTGGTGGGCCAGAAGCGCCCGCACGAAGCGGTTGAGGTGCTCGACAGCGTCTTGGTTGCAGCCCCAGGAAACGTACGTGCATTGAATGCGAAGGGCGTGATTTTGGACATTGAGGGGCGGCATGACGCGGCACAGGCCCTGTATCGGCGAGCTCTCGAAAACGAGCCAGGCAATCAGATGGTGCAGCATAACTTCAATCTGTCGCTTGCCTTTAACGGCAAGTCCAAACAACCAAGGTTAGCACGATCGCAATAGGTGGGCACAGTGCATGCGCAGCCTGTTCCCCGGCTCGAACACGCGCTCGGCTCCCATCATAGATGGCCCCCTGAAGAGAGCCATATCTATGCAAAACAGTTGCTCCAGATCTGGCCGGCAGAGATCGGCAGGAGAGCCGGATGACATCACGCGGCCACCCGCAAGGCCACCCGCCTCGCTTCGTTGCCAGAGCGCCCTCTCCCTCGCCGGTCACCGTCTCGCAATGCGGCGACCTGGCTTAAGGCGGTCGACCGAGCGCCCGATGCAGTAGCCATGAATACGTAACGCAGCGATGGACCCGCCGGATCGTGTCGCGCTTGTGCTGGCCGTCCCTGCCATTACAGCACGGTGATTGTAGCTGGATCCTATTCTAGAGGCATCGATGGTGTGGATGCCTTCGATCCAAACAATCGATTTGTTGAATTCGTCCGCCTGAGGAAATTAGCTGCGGCGATCCGACTTCCGACGCCTGCAGGCGCAAAACCAACAGCGTGAGCGCTGCGGGTCCGGAGGCAGGCTGCAAAGTGCAATCACCAGCGCTGATAAGCGGCAAGTGAAGAATGTATCGCTCGGGCGACTCCTGTGTTGTGCACGGTTGCCCCGCGAGGTGAACTGTAGCAGCTTGGCAGCTCAGCGTTCACGAAAGGAGAAAAGATTTGGGGCCAAGCAAAGACCGGCTTTTTTGATTGTCTTGCTGTATCGCTATGGTGGGGCGGGCGCGACCGCTCCCATAATTCAATACGCTGCCTTTAGCGATGGACGATGACGGGATGCGTCGCCGAGACTTCAATGGTGGAGGAGCAGCGCACCCGTCGATCCATTTGCTTTCAGCGGCAACCGCCACTATGAAGCGACACTTCGCCCAACTGTGTTTCAAGCTGCCCGGAGAAGTTTATGACAGAAGAACCCCACAAGACCGACATCCTCATCGAGCTCACTGCCGATGTTGTATCAGCCTACGTCTCCAACAACCCCGTCCCGGCGGGGGAGCTTCCTGCCCTGATCGCCCAAGTGCACGGGGCTCTAAACGGCACGGCTGGACTCATACCGGCAGAAGAGCCTGTGCCTGTAAAAAAACCTGCTGTCCCGATCAAAAAGTCGATCGAACCGGACTACATCATTAGCCTTGAAGACGGCAAGAAATTCAAATCGCTAAAGCGCCATCTGGCGACGCACTATGGTCTGACCCCAGACGAATATCGCGCCAAATGGGGTCTGCCGTCGGATTATCCCATGGTGGCGCCGAATTACGCCGCTGCGCGCTCCGCCTTGGCCAAGACCATGGGACTCGGCCGCAAACCGAAAGAGCCGGAAGCCCCAGCCACGGCGCCGGCGAAACGGACCCGCAAGAAGGTCGCAGCCTAAATCCGTATCAACAGTCGTTCGGACGCGCAGCAGCCGTTGGCCCAATCTGCGCGGAATCAAAGGGCGGGGATGAGCCCCGCCTTTCCCGTCCAAGAGCCTCATTTCCAGAGTAATTCATGATGGCTCCAGCAATCCCTGCCGCGGCATTAACTTGCATGCTCCGGCCCGGGTTTCGAGCCGTCAATGCGTTCCGGCGATGACGAACCTTGCCAAGGCTTTCCCGGACCGTTAGCCAGCCTTGCTGAGGCTGCCTGCAGAGGACTTTCCCGTGCGGCGATCCTGTTCCACCTCGTAGTTGATCTTCTGGCCCTCATTAAGGGTCGACAGGCCCGCTCGTTCAACAGCGGAAATGTGGACAAAGACATCCTGACCGCCGTTGTCAGGCTGAATAAAACCAAAACCCTTCGTGCTGTTGAACCACTTCACCGTTCCAGTCGCCATATCCATTCCTTTGTAATAAGTCGCAACTTAGGCAGGCCATTCACGCCAGCCTGATTTGTACACGAGACTTTAGGCGCATCAAAATCGGAAAATTGCAAGGCCCACTCGATCGCCTGATCTCCAGCAGCAACTGCAACATATGCGAGGCGCGTGCCAGACGAGGCGTATGCCAGACGTTTCGTCGTGCGCTGTCGCTCGAACGTTGACAGAAACAATGACACACCTTGCAAACTCGGCACATCTTGTGGACGTGCTCGGGTCGCTTCTCGACTGCGATACCCGCTCCTGACCGGGTATCGTCGGCCAAAATGAGGGTTTTTGTCATGTGCCGCCAGACCGAAAGATCAGGCGCGCAGCGACCTGCACATTCAAACCGGAACCCGCGAACCTCGATTAGCTTCTGCCTGCTCCGAAGGGCGGTAGCCTGCTCTGAGGCGGGCCACTGTCGGGTTGAAAACCAACTGTCGGGTTCGGAACCCCAGATTGTCGGCAAGGTACGCGCCGCCCACTGGTTGGCCAAAGGGCACTGGCTCCTGATCCTGCCGCCATGCTCGCCCGATCTCAACCCGATCAAGACAGGTCTGCTCAAAACTCAAGGCGCGGCTGCGGAAGAAGGCGGCCAAAACTTTCGACGCTCTCTGCGGAACTCTCGGCGATATCTGCCAGCTGCTGGAGCCAAATCAAAAACCATTAATTGCGACAGGTGATTTTATGACATTCATTGCGAAGAGGCCAGAATGAACAGCGGAAGAGAGTAGCAGCTCTCTGGTCGCGGCGAGGTGGATCGTCGACACGATCGGCACCTGGCCCGTGCGGGGATCGCACCGCAGCCAGCACCAGAGCCAGACCTTGACCGCTTGCCTTGCTCAGGCGCCACAACAACGAGTGGCTGGAAGCAGATCCACGTGAACTCAGCGATATCGATCAGACGATGCTTACCCTCATGAAAGCCGATCCCGACGCTGTCCAGCGCCGCGAAATCCTGACCAGCATATGGCGCATCGGATGCCACCGCCTGCACACTCACCATCGACATGCCGGAACTCGGAACCAAAGGCCGCAAGCCTCGCCGGCCTCGGCAAAATGGAGCGGCCGCGCCTGGGCGGCCGGGCCAATGTTCGCCAGGCCCTCTACATGCCCGGCCCTTCGCCCTGCGCTTCAACCCCGACCTCAAGGCAAAATACCAGGCGCTAAAGGCGGCAGGCAAACCCGCAAAGGTCATCATCTTGTTGCGAAAGCTCCTCATCCTAGCAAACGCTCTCCTCAAGGCGCAGCGAAAATGGCCCCTAAAACCCTTGACCGAAACGGATACCTTAGCCTTTCAGGTGAGGCGGGCCGAGATAGACCAACCGCGGGTTTAACTTCGCGAGTTTAAGCTGATTATGCCGATGCAACTCTAGCGCCTGCGCGACCGTTTTAGCTTCCATCAACAAGGCGGCAGGGTGGGAGGAAGTACCCTCCCCTGCCGCGAACAAGCTTTGGACAAAGCCCCACCTTGTCCGTAATGTGATCGGGAGGCCGGGGCGCGGCGGTGCTCAGCGGATGTGACGCGCGAGATCTGCGACCCTACCCATCAGCACTTCCATCGGTCCTCGCTGGAAGACGCGCAGCCAAAGCACCGCAAAAGTGCTGATAACCACAACGAAGCCAAAGAGCGTGGACAGGCTCTCGTCTTTGAAAATGTTTATCTTCATAAGATAGGCTATTCCCGCAATGTGCAGCACATAGGCCGTCAAAGACATCGAGCCGACTGCGATTATTGGCCAGACCAGCTTTCGCAGACGCGGGAGCGCATCCACAGCGAGCATGCAAGCCGCCAAGATGATCATTGCGCAACCGGTGCTGCCCACGATCGAAAGCGTCGTTTCGCTATGAGGTGCGGCTATCCATGACGACTTGACTATAAATGACGACTTGGAAGGCTCAAAAGCGCCGTCAACGTCAGACCACCACAAGGAGGTTTCAGTCAAAGCGCGGGAACTCAGCGCGAGCAAGGATCCCCCATGGCCCAACACGGCCAGCGCGACCCCCGCCAGACCAAGGCGCCAATGCGCTGCTAGCGTATTAAGATTAAGGCGCGCGATGGCCATGCCAGCGATGAGGAAAGGAACCCAGGTCACCGCGGGATAGTAGCCGTTGACCATGAGGTTGAAGACCGGGTCGAGGAGGTTGGGGGCAACCGACAGAAGGGAGGAACGGACTTGCGGGAGAACTAATGCCGTAGCGGCAGCGATCAAGCCCAGCTGATATGCGCTGAGCCGATGGAGCGGCAATACCAACAAGAAGCAAATTCCGTAGTATTCTAGGATGACTTCGACCTGGGTACCGAGGCAGCCCAGGATTGAGCCAAGCGCGAGCAAAACAAGGGCACGAATTGCGACTCTGGCGATGGCCTGTCTACCGGCTATCCCCGACTTCGGCGCCTTGCGACCTGTAATCAGGAGGATTGAAAAACCGGCCAATACGGCAAACAGGGCCGACGGCCGCCCATGGGTTAGTTCCATCAGAAACCCGACTAGTCCTCCTTCGCCGGGGTCGGGACCGAGATGGGCGGCATACATCCCGAAGACAGCCAGGCCCCGAGCGAGGTCGATGCCGACCAGCCGATCTACTACCGACCCATTCCTAGCGTCGGCAACCGGTGCCTTCATTACCATGGTAGATTCCCTTGCTGGGTGTGTGGATCGCGGGAGCCGCGATAGGAGAGCCGGTCGGCTGCTGCCGTCGCCTCGTGAAAGGGTTCAAAACATCGCGCCATCTGGCGCATCGAGCCGGCGACAGAGCTGTTCAGCCATTAGCCTGGGGTAAGAACAACAGATCGGCTCACAAAGCCTGTGTCACGGACCTGAAAAGTGGTGTCGCGGAACCGTCGTTTTTTGCATGATGGCTAAGCCGAGAGATCCACTGCACCGACGAGAGACTCAGCGACGTTAGATATCCGATCAGTACGCCGCGGCTCCGCCGGTGACGATCACCCCGGGTGTCAAGGCCAGGGCGTAAACCTGCCATAATCTGTGGTAGTGCGCCCGCGACCAATCCGTTCGACAAAGCTCGGCGCATGGTCGAGCCAATCATATTCTTCCATGTGGCTGTTGCCTGAAAAACCGAAGACGCCGTTCGCTGGTCCAGCTGTTCCAGACCTCGGCCTGCGTCGGTCATTAGAACCGGCGCGCCTGTTTCCCAAATCAATTTGCTGATGCAGCCGCCGGGGGTCACATTGAGCAAAAGTGCCGAGGTCAGGACGGGTTTCATAGGGGCTCTTCGTTTGGCTTTGTTAACGACCCCTTTCTTGCAAGTTGTAGCTGACAGCAGCCTGAAAGCTCCCCAAATAATTCGCTGCCGCCGGTTCAGCCTATTGTCAGCTTCGACCAATAAGATGGGAGCCTTGCCCTCATACCGGAGCTCGGCAGCATGATGCGAATACTGCTCACTGAAGACGATAAGGACCTTGGAAGTGCTATGCACGATCATTTGGTGGCTGGTGGCCACGCGGTCGACTGGGCCAAGAACCTGTCCGAAGCGCGCGATTATGCAGCTGTGGTCGGCTACGACCTTATTTTGCTCGACGTTCACCTGCCGGACGGCAATGGGATCGACTATCTGCGGGAGCTGATCAAGGAACTTGAATCGGCACCGGTCATCATTCTGACAGCCTGCGATCGGATTTCGCATCGCATCGAGGGCTTCAACGCTGGAGCCGACGACTATTTGGTCAAGCCGTTCGATCTGGGGGAACTCTCAGCGCGTATCCATGCAGTGGCACGTCGCCATGGGCATTTTCCGGAGCCGCAATTTTCGGTTGGGACGCTTTCCATACAGGCAGCCGAGCGACGCCTCTTCCGCGACGGGCAGGAGGTCTACCTGACTTGACGCGGATGGGCGGTGCTCGACTACCGTCTGCCCCAGCCCTGCACGGTCGTTTCAAAAGGGAAGATCGTGGACGCGCTTTTCGGCAGACGGCGCTGATTCATACTCTAAAAGAAAATTCGGCTTCCAGTTGCCTTGGCCATGACTGCCCTTCCCGAAAGATGGGTGACAGTTCATTCCGGATAGATGGGTTACACTTTCGGCCCTTTGCAAGGAGAGCAAGGTGCCTTGGAAGGAGTGTAACGTCATGGAAGAGCGGCTGAAGTTCGTCGCCCGGCTGCTGGACGGCGAGAAGATGGCGGTGCTTTGCCGGGAGTTCGATATCTCGCGCAAGACCGGCTACAAGATCCTCACGCGCTACAACGACAGCGGCCTGGAGGGGCTGACGGACCGATCGCGGCGGCCCTATCGCCACGCCAATCAGCTTCCGTTTCAAATCGAGAAGCTGATTGTGCGCCTCAAGCAAGACAAGCCGACATGGGGTGCGCCGAAGATACGCGAGCGGCTGGCCCGGCTGTATCCGGATGTGCACCGGCCCGCGATCTCGACCGTGCATGCCGTGCTCGACCGCCGGCATGGTCGAGCGCCGCAAGCGCAGGCGCAACAGGGCGACGGGGACACCACTTTCAAACGGCTGTCGCCCTAACGATCTTTGGTGTGCCGACTACAAGGGCGAGTTCGGCAGAGAACACGGCCGGGACAGGGGATCACAAACACTTGACCGTTCCAGACCCTGGCAGTGGCGCATCGATTGACCGTTGGCTCTGTTCGTGGGCACCGAAAATAGGGCCTTCTTGGTCCTCGGCAGAGAATATGGCCCGGACGGGGGATAACAAACACTTGACCGTTCCAGACTCTGGCAGTGGCGCATCGATTGACCGTCGACTCTGTTCGCGAGCGCCGAAAATACGGACGACCCCTATGGTCAAAGTGCACTTCTGACCTGCTAGGCACTGTTCGATAACTGGAGGCACCCGCTACGGTGCCCTCGTATTTAAGACACCTGTCAGTTTCAAGCCTGGACATTGACGCGTGGCGCGGCTGCCATTCGTTGACCGCCACGTCGAATTGCCCGCCAACCAGTGTACAGCCGCCGGTGGTCACATTGAGCAAAAGTGCCGAGATCAGGAGGGGTTTCATAAGGCCTCTTCGTTTGGCTTTGTTAACGACCCCTTTCTTGCAATTGTAGCTGACAGCAGCCTGAAAGCCCCCAGATATTCGCTGGCGCCGGTTCAGCCTACTGTCAGCTTCGATCAATAAGGCAGGAGCCTTGCCCTCATACCGGAGCTCGGCAGCCTGATGCGAATACTGCTCATTGAAGACGACGACGACCTTAGAAGTGCTGTGCACGATCATTTGGTGGCTGGTGGCCACGCGGTCGACTGGGCCGAGGGCCTGTCCGGAGCGCGCGGTCATGCAGCTGTGGCCGGCTACGACGTTATTTTGCTCGACGTTCACCTGCCGGACGGCAATGGCATCGACTATCTGCGGGAGCTGATCAAGGGGCTTGATACAACGCCGGTCATCATTCTGACAGCCCGCGATCGGATTTCGCACCGCATCGAGGGGCTCAACGCTGGCGCCGACGACTATTTGGTCAAGCCGTTCGATCTGGGGGAACTCTCGGCACGCATCCGTGCAGTGGCACGTCGCCAAGGGCATTTTCCGGAGCCGCAATTTTCGGTTGGGACGCTTTCCATACAGGCAGCCGAGCGACGCCTCTTCCGCGACGGGCAGGAGGTCCACCTGTCTGGACGCGAATGGGCGGTGCTCGACTGCCTTCTACGCCGGCCCGGTTCGGTCGTTTCAAAGGGGAGGATCGAGCACGCGCTTTATTCATTCAATTCGGAGTTCGAGAGCAACACAGTGGAGGTTTATGTCAGCCGGCTCCGCAAGAAGATCGGCGGGGATAGAATAGCAACCGTGCGTGGCTCCGGATACAGGCTCGTGGTCACATGACGAACTCGAACAGCATGACGAGAAAGCTGATATCGTGGTTAGGCGGGGCAACGCTCCTGGTTTGGATCGCCGCCCCAACCATTGCTGCGTTCATTTTTTGCAATAATGTAAACGAAAGTTCGGATGACTTGCTCCAGGCGAGCGCAGAGTACAGAGAACCAGAGCTGATCAAGGTCTTGAATGGAAAACACGTTGATCAATACAATAACCACTTGCCAACTTATAAAAAGTACTGGACCTATCGTGAGCAGGTTATTAATAAGTACGGGGTAGTGCTTATTTCCGAACCGGAAGAGGGTCAGCAGCCCTTCCCTGATGCTCCCCTGAGTAACGGCTTTTGGGGAAACGCTGATTACCGCGTCTACACAGAGGAGATCCAAGACGGCGTGTATCATCAGTTGGCCGAACCGCTTGATGGCCGCCGTACCACAATCGCGAAGGGCGCACTTTTTGTCTTCCTTCCGACACTCGTGCTCCTGCCCTTTAGCTTAGCTGTTTGGTGGATCGTGATCCGGCGCTCGCTGCGGCCAATCGAGGTACTGCGACAGCAGATCGGATCGCGCGACGGCGGCAATCTGTCACCAATGGACTTGGGCGATTTCCCGGCAGAGTTGGCTCCAATCGCGGCATCCGTCAATCGGCTTCTCGATCGTCTGCGGGCGGCTCTCGAGGCCGAACGCGAGTTCGCCGCAAACAGTGCGCATGAACTGCGCACGCCGATCGCAGGTTCAATCGCTCAGATGCAGAGATTAGTGGCCGAGCTTCCCAATGGGTCGGCCAAAATGCGTGCGCGCGGCATCGAGCAAGCGCTGTCGAGCCTTGGCCGCCTTGTCGAAAAAGTGCTTCAGCTCGCTCAAGCCGAATCGGGGGTTGGCATGGCGGATCACGCGATCGATCTTGTCCGATCGGTTCGGCTGGAAATCGACGACCTGAGGAAAAAGCCGCAATATGCCGGACGCCTGCATCTTAACGTCGACGGCTGCACCACTTTGATGCGCAAAGTGGATGTCGATGCGTTTGGGATCCTCCTTCGTAACCTGATCGAGAATGCGCTGATACATGGACTGCCCACTGTTCCGACAACAGTTTCCGTCCAAACTGATGGAACCATCGCTATTGCAAACGCCGGACCGGTGGTGCCCCTCCCCGACCTCGAAGGGCTTACAAAGCGATTTAGTCGTGGTGCTACTCCTGCTGCGGGCTCAGGCCTTGGTCTACATATCGCTAACATGGTTATCCAGCGGATCGGTGGCAGTCTAGAGCTTGCGTCGCCCGCCCGCGGTCGCAATGATGGTTTCGAGGCGATCATACGAATTCCTCAATGACACCGGTGAATTCGACGACAGTTGGACACAGGGCGGATTGCTGGCAAGGCTGCTGACAGGGCGAACTGTACGGCAGTATGTATACGGCGTAGAAATCGTACTTCACACAACGCATTTCGGCCGCGGCAATCAATGCCGCTATCATCGTCTGAGCAGTTCGATCGAAGCGACACGACATGATCGGCAAAATCGAAGGCTCCGCCTCACCGCTCGCTCGATTTCGCCCGGGGAGAAAAAAGGCCATCCGAGAAAGTGCAAGCCGCCGCGCAAAGGCGACGTGTCCAATTGTCTGGGTGCCCCTGTGCGCCGGCCCGATCGGGTTGGCGGGGTCCAGTAAGGACCCGGACCAACCATTCCATTTAGACGACCGGCAGGTTTTAATCGGCGTCCGGATCGCCGTCCCAAAATGCCCCAAGTATACGGCTAGAAAGGCTGCCAACGATCGAGCTTTGGTCGGAGGCGTGCTTGTCAGCGTCTTGGGTGCTTGACCGGCCTTTGCAATGGCCATCGCCATCGCAAGTATCGTGCGTGGCCAGTGAGACCGCAATTTCATCAGCCTGGAGCCGACCGTATCGGTGCTTTTTTATGATTTAGGGATTTTTCGTTTTCCTCTTGGATCATCACGGGTTTGGAGAGGATCTGGTGTTAAGTGCCATTCGGAGCGCCGGCGAACCGCCCGAAATTAATGTGGTCGAGTGATGAAGCCTCCCGAATGCGTTAAACGAGACCCTTTATGGCGGCCCTGGCTGACAACAGTCTGAAAGCTGCAAGCGGCATGCGAAAATGGGGCGATCCTGAATGACGACAGATGCTATCAACATGAAAGAGGCTCGCCCTGAAAGCTGAGCACGCTTTATGCTCAGGCTGCTGACAAGGCCAAAGCAGCGTAAGTGCGTAGTGAAATCCAAGGTCCACATGGGTCGTCGCGCGTCCCATGCGCCTGGGAAGGCGCCGGCCCGGCCAAGCTTTCCCAGCTCGTCCGCATGATGCTTCGCTGAGCGTCAATGGACGTTGGCGCGAGACCAAGGCGTCGTGCGTTGCAATCCGGACGGTCCAGGGTATCAGGAGTTTCACGGCCTCGGCCCGCTTGGCTGGCCACAGTTGAAGCTCCAACGTACCGGCTGGCACCGGGAAATTGGGCTCTGCGCTGCCTCAACGCTGATGGCACGGTCAATGCTTGCCTACCGATGGGGCCGCCCATGCCGTGATGCTGTCGGTCGACGTTCGCAAACCAGACCCTCGCGAGACCCAGCGAAGGGGCTCGCCGGTACGACGAGGGACCTTACCTCTTTATGCGCGGCATCATTAGCCTTACACGTCGTCCCTCGCGCTCGGGTCTTTGTGGGGCGGATGAAGTCCTGATCGCGGTGGCACTGCTGCATGTTTGCGTAAGACCCATCCAGTCACGATCGCGCTGTCCTTCGATGTCGCGGTGCTGATAGGCGGGCAGATCGGTGTGCGCGGCGCCCGCCAAAGGATCGTCGTCACGCCGGAGGAGGCGAGCGTCATAGCCGGCGCGCCGGCGAAAGGCGCTTTCTGTCGGATGCCCGACAATGTCGGATATCGCAAGTATCAAGGTTGGATCAAACCTTGCGAATCGGGGCTTTCTTACTTGGCACGGGGCATGCTCAGGTATCCGCAAACACCCAATGGATAACGAGCAGACTTCCCATGGCCTCACCATGCCGAAAGTTTCCCGGACGCATCCAAAGATGAGGCTCGCGTCAGGCCCAGCAACACGCTGACGGCTCATGTGGCTCGGCGTCGCGTGCCGATCCACTTTCTCCCAATAGGCGTTCGGGAGACATAGATCCTTCAAAATGAGGAACAGATCACTTTGCCAGGAACGCAGCCCATAACCCCACTCTCCCTACCAGAACTACCAAGCAAGCCCCGCACTCATGGGCTTCGCAGGACGTCCGTTGCGTCCGAGTTGGTCGGCGCGGGGCCGGCTCCGATCCCCGTCGCATGGGAGGACGGCAAGGCGAGGGATTTCGTGCTCGACAACGGCATGGAGGTGGTCGTCATTCCCAACCACCGGGCGCCGATCGTCACCCACATGGTGTGGTACAAGATCGGCAGCGCCGACGAGCCGCCGGGCAAATCCGGCATCGCCCATTTCTTCGAGCATCTGATGTTCAAGGCGACGACCAACCATGCGGGCGGCGAATTCGACCGCGCAGTGTTCGAGATCGGCGGCTCCAACAACGCCTTCACCTCCTCCGACTACACCGCCTTCTATCAGACAGTGGCGCCGTCGGCGCTCGAGCTGATGATGAGCTTCGAGGCCGACCGAATGCGAAACCTCATCCTGACCGACGATGTCGTCAAGACCGAGCGCGATGTGGTCATCGAGGAGCGCCGCTCAAGCACCGACACCAACCCGCAGGACGTTCTCCATGAGGAGATCGACGCGACGCTGTGGCAGAACCACCCCTATCGCATCCCGATCATCGGCTGGATGCAGGAGATCGAGCAGCTGAACCGCGTCGACGCCACCGTCTTCTATGAAAAGTACTACTGGCCCAACAACTCCGTGCTGATCGTGGCCGGCGATGTCGAACCGGACACGGTGCGGGCGCTGGCCGAAAAGACCTATGGCAAGGTGGCGCGCGGACCTGACCTGCCGCCGCGCATCCGGCCGGTTGAGCCCGAGCAGAACACCAGGCGCACCGTCACGCTCTCAGACGCCCGCGTCAGCGTGCCCAGTTTTTCGACGCAGTGGGTGGTGCCGTCCTACCACACCGCCAAGCCGGGCGAGGCCGAAGCGCTCGACCTGCTGGCCGAAATTCTCGGCGGCGGTAACCGCGGCCGGCTCTACCAGGCGCTCGCTGTCCAGCAAGGTATCGCTTCCAGCGCCCGCGTCTATTTCCAGGGCACTGTGCTCGACGACACCAAGTTCGCCATCTATGGCGCACCGCGCGGCGATGCCAAGCTGGCTGATCTCGAAGCGGCGGCCGCTGCCGAAGTTGCCCGCATTGCCGAGGATGGTGTCAGCAACGAGGAACTAGGCAAGGCCAAGGACCACTATTTGCTCAATATGATCTTTGCGGAAGACAACCTGGACTGGCTCGCCAGCATCTACGGCTCGACGCTGGCCACCGGCGGTACCGTGAAGGATGTCGAGGAACGGCCGAATCGCATCCGCAAGGTTACCCCCGAGCAAATCAAAGCAGTTGCCGCCCGCTATCTCGCGTTCGACCGTTCGACCACGGGCTATCTCTTGCCCAAGACGGAGAATCAAGAGATGACGCTCGGCGCTCGGCCCCATGCTGCGATGAACATCCAGGAGGTGAAGTCCGAAAAGGGCATCATCGCCTGGCTGGTGGAGGACCACACAGTGGAAATCGTCAACATCGGCTTTGCCTTCAAGGGCGGCACCAAGCAGGACCCGGTCGGGAAGGAGGGGATGGCCAAACTGATGGCCGGCCTGTTCATCGAAGGCGCTGGCCATTACGACAGCGGTGCCTTCCAGGTGAAGCTCGACCATGCCGGCGCCGAAATGAGTTTGGACGCGCAAAGCGACGACATCTACGGATCGATGTGCATGCTTTCCAAAAAGCAGGACGCGGCGTTCGGCCTGCTTCGGCTCGCGCTGAACGCGCCGCGCTTCGAGCAGGGGCCGATCGATCGCGTCCGCGCCGAGATTGTCTCCCGCATCGTCGGCAGCGAGCGAGACCCTAACGCCATCGCTCAGCGCAAATGGCTGCGCGCGATCTATGGCGCGCATCCTTGTTCAAGGCCGGGAGAAGGCACAAAAGAGAGCCTCCCCGGCATCACGCCGTCCGACCTCCGCGCCTTCCACCAGGCCATTTTCGCTCGCGACGGGCTCCATATTGCCGTGGTGGGTGACATTGACGCGAACACGTTGAGGGAAAGGCTTGACCAGCTGTTTGGTGATTTGCCTGAGCAACAAACCCTCGTCCCCGTCTACGATGTCGCGCCGAAACTCGGTCAACTGGTGGAGGAGAACTACGACCTGCCGCAGACTTCGCTGACGTTGGCCTGGCCTGGCGTGAAGCCTAGCGCGCCGGATTTCTACGCGGCCGTGCTGCTGAACGACATCCTTGGCGGCTCATACTTGACTTCCCGCCTTTACGAGGAGGTACGTCAAAAACGCGGCCTTGCCTATCACGTCAGCTCTGAACTAACCCTTGACTCGCTTCTGGTTACGACAGAGACACGCTCGGACTGCGCTGCCCAAACACTGAGCATCGTGCGAGATGTGGTAAAGCAGATGGCGCAGCAAGGACCGACCGGGGCCGAGCTCAAGGCGGCGAAGAAGCACCTGATCGGCGCCTATGCCATCGACCAACTGGGCTCGACCCGCTCGATTGCAGACCGGCTCCTGGATTTGCAGATTCACAAGGCCGACGTCGACTACAACCAGCGTCGCGCCCGCAGCATCGGTCGGGTGACGCTCAAACAGGTCAAGGCGGCGGCCAAAAAGCTGCTTTCGGCCGAGCCCGCCATTTTGGTGGTCGGCCCGCCGCTGGGCGGCAAGGATGAGTAAAGAAACTCATCACACCTTCCTTCTTCATCGGGGCTTCTCGTGGGAAGAGCGTTGGAGGCCCGTGGGCCAAGCAGATCATGCAGACGCGCGGAGTCGTTTTCGCCGACCTTGCGCGGCATTGGCGGTCCGGCGGCCTCTCGCCGAAATGGCGCTCCTCAGCATGTATGCCGCCTTTTTGCAGAATTCAGTCGCACGCCACCAGCAGGCATGGTGGATGAAGCAAACATCCGACTGCTTAATCCATCAATTGATGAACCGCGGGCACTCAAACTAACGAAACTGCTGTCTTTTCATCGGGCTAGCGTGGTCTACCAGCTGCTTTGCCGAGGCCCTACGACGAACCCACTGGTGCAGAATACACACTGACGGCCCGTCGACCTGGATGTTCGCTGCGTTGAGGAGGAATCCGGTATTGCCCCTGTGCCTGCCGATGATCCGTCGCCTGAAATCCCCGCACCTGTTTGGAGCCATCGACCGCCTGCCGGCACTCGGCAGACCAGTTGGCAATAAGACGTTCGAGGTCGTCAATCCGTCGACCGGCGAAGTTTTGGCAGAGCTTCCCGATATGGGCGTGGAGGAGACACGTGCTGCGGTAGACAAGGCCTATGTTGCGCAGTCGGGATGGGCCGCGTTGACGGCCCGAGAACGTAGCGACGTTCTTTGGCGATGGCATCAGCTGATCATCGACCATGCAGGCGATCTCGCCGCGATTCTGACTGCGGAAATGGGCAAGCCGCTTGCCGAAGCCATTTCAGAGGTATCGCATGCGGCGGCGTATCTGCAATGGTATGCCGAAGAGGCCAATCGCGTCTATGGGGAGACGATCTCGGCACCCTCGACAGACCGCCGAATGCTAGTGATCAAGCAGCCCATCGGCGTTGTTGGCACGATCACGCCATGGAATTTCCCGGCCTCCATGGTGGCGCGCAAAATCTCGCCGGCCTTGGCTGCGGGCTGCACAATCGTGCTCAAGCCCGCTGAACAGACGCCGCTTGTGGCTGGCGCAATGTTCGCCCTCGCCCATCAGGCCGGCTTTCCCGATGGCGTGGTCAACCTGATCTATGCGTCCGAAGGTGATCGCGTGGGCCGTGAACTCTGCACCAATTCCAAGATTCGAAAGATCAGCTTCACCGGTTCGACGGAGGTCGGACGGCTGCTGATGCGTCAGTGCTCTGACCAGATCAAGAAGGTCAGCCTTGAACTCGGCGGCAATGCACCTTTCATCATCTTCGATGATGCCGACATTGACGGTGCTGTTGACGGTGCGGTCCAGGCGAAGTTCCGCAATGCCGGCCAGACCTGCGTTTCCGCGAACCGCATTTACGTCCAA
>NZ_RZSF01000500.1:0-3476 GCF_004023325.1 Mesorhizobium sp. M1A.F.Ca.ET.072.01.1.1
ACAGATGTTGGTCCTCCGAAAACGCGCCCTCAATTCAGGTCGAGCCCGCCGGTAAGATCGCCGAGCGGCGGCTCGCCATGCGCGGCTACGGCCTTATCGCGAACCACGATGCCGTGCAGGACCGGCAATTCGAAACGCTCGGTGATGAAGCGCAGGATCGACGTCGTGTCATAAGGCGTATGATCGACATAGCCGTGCTTGGCGAAGGGCGAAATGATGATCGCGGGAATGCGCGTGCCCGGTCCCCAGCGGTCGCCCTTGGGCGGTGCGGCGTGATCCCAGATGCCGCCGTTCTCATCATAGGTGACGACGACCAGCATGTGCGGCCATTGCGGGCTCTTTTCCAGATGAGCCACGACGTCGGCGATATGGCGGTCGCCGGCCTGGATGTCGGCATAGCCGGAGTGCTCGTTGAGATTGCCCTGCGGCTTATAGAAAGAGACCTGCGGCAGGGCGCCGTCGTCGATGGCCTGGATGAAGCTCGCGCCAGCCAACCCGGCGTCGCGCAGATGTTCGCGCCTGGCCTCGGTGCCCGGAGCGTAATTGGCGTAATAGTTGAACGGCTGATGATGATATTGGAAGTTCGGGATCGGTGTTTTGTTGCCGTGGTCGAGCGTGTACTGCCAGGCTCCGGAATACCACGCCCAGCTTATGTGCTTGAGGCTGAGCATGTCGCCGATGGTCGGTTCCGTCTGCGGCGGCAGCGTGGTGGGCTTGCTAGGATCCGCGAGCAGCCGATCGCCGCCGGGCGCCGGATCGTTGCCGCTCGGCTGGTATGGCGGCTGCATGGTGTTCACCGCGTAGAAATCCGGCGTCAGGTTGCCGTCGGAGACGAATTTCGGGATCCCGTCGCGCGCCGATTTCGGCGAATTGTCGGCGATCTTCAGCGCTGTGCCGCTAGCGTCCGTAACCGCGATCGACGGCTTGGCCGGGCTCTTGTCGGCATTCGCGTAGTACGGCGCGCAGGCGCAGATCAGCCACTGGTGATTGAAGAAGGAGCCGCCGAAGCCGCCCATGAAGAAATGGTCGGCGAGCACGTATTTTTGCGCAATGGCCCACATATCGGTCTTGGAGGCGTCCCAGTTGCTCATCGGCATGGCGCCTGAATCGGCCCAGGCGACGAACATGTCGTTCTTGCCTCCGTTGATCTGCATCTGGTTCTGGTAAAAGCGATGCCACAGATCATGCGTCACGACGCTGAGCGGCACGTTGAACCCTTTCGGGTCGTTCACCGTGAACGGTTCGTTCGGAAGGTGCTCGGTCATTGCCTGCGTCACCGGCGGCGTGACGCCCTTGGCGGTCAGCCCGTCCCAGACCGGCGGCAGCTCTGACAGGACCGAGCCGTCACGGTCGCGCTGCTGCAAGCTTTCCTTGCTCGCCTTGTCGATGCCCTCGGCACCCGGAAAATGGCCATAGAGATTATTGAAGGCGCGGTTCTCGGCGAAGATGACGACCACCGTCTCGATCTTGGCGATGCCGTCCGGCGGATCGCCGGGCTGCGCCGCGAAGGCGGGAGGCGAAGCGACAGCGGACAGGGCGAGAGCCGAGGAAAACAGGGCGAGCCCATAGGATCGCTTCATCGCCATACCTCCATTGCGCAAAGTCAAATGACACCAGCTTCGGTGCATCTTGGCAATAGCCACCGCGCTGGACGGGTGATCACATCGGGATTACCTTCCTTCAACCGCAGGATGCGCGGCGAACTCTGCAGGGAGACGAAGCCATGAGCTTGCAAGGCAATACCCTGGAAGACGCGATCGGACGCACGCGCGACAAATGGGGATGGTTCGTGGCGCTCGGCGTGCTGCTGCTGATTTTCGGCGGCATCGCCTTCGGCAATCTCTTCATCGCCACCGTCGCTTCGATCTATGTCGTCGGCTGGCTGATGCTGATGGCGGGCGTCATCGAGATCATCCATGCTTTCGGCGTCAAGACCTGGGGGCGCTTCTTCTACTGGTTGCTCAGCGGCCTGCTCTATGCCGTCGCCGGCTTTTTCGCCTTCTACAACCCGCTTCTCGCCTCGGCAGTGCTGACGTTTCTGCTCGCCGTCGCGCTCATTGCTTCCGGGCTGCTGAGGGCCTGGGTCGCCTGGAACCACCGGCCGCAGCAAGGCTGGGGATGGCTGCTGGCAGCCGCGATCATCACCATCCTGCTTGGCCTGATCATCGCCATGGGCTGGCCGGTCAACAGCCTGTGGGTGCTCGGCATGTTCCTGGCCGTCGACCTGATCTTCCAAGGCTGGAGTTTCATTGCCACCGGGCTGGCGCTCAAGCGGTAGGGTACTCGACCTTCGCGATCGGCCGAAGCCTGCCCAACATCGTCATCCCAGGGCGAAGCAGGAGCGAAGCTCCGTCGCGAAGACCCTGGGATGACGACATGAGAGGGCGTTTCGCCAATCGCCAAGGTTTGCAATCTGCTAGCCGGACGCAGGCGCTTTGAGGCTTCTCTTCGCCACCGCGCCTGCCAGACCTCAGAAGCAGATGGCGGCGTCCAGCTCCGACAGCGGACGCACACCTGCAAGCAGCGCCCTCGCCTCGGCCTCGTCGCGCTTCATCTGCACGACCAGCGCATCGAGCCCATCGAATTTGAGCTCGGGGCGCAGATAGCTGAAGAACGACACCTGGCAGATCTCGCCGTAGAGATCGCCGGAGAAGTCGAAGACATAGGTTTCGAGCAGCGGCGCGCCATTATCGTCGACGGTCGGCCGGCGGCCGAAGCTGGCGACGCCGTCATGGAGCATGCCATCGGCGCGGCGCAAGCGGACGGCGTAAATGCCTTCCTTCAGAGTGGCTTCCGGCGAAAGCTTCATATTGGCGGTTGGAAAGCCAAGCGTGCGGCCGAGCTGCTGGCCGGCGATCACCTCGCTCTCGATGGTGAAGCGATAGCCGAGCAGGCCGGCTGCTTCCCCGACCTTGCCTTCGCAAAGCAGGGCGCGGATGCGGCTCGACGAGACCACCTCGGCACCTTCGTCGCGGAAGGCGTCGACCAGCGTGACGCCGAAGCCGTGGCGCTCGCCTGCCGCCATCAGGAAGGCCGGGCCGCCCTGGCGGTCCTTGCCGAAGTGGAAGTCGAAACCGGTGACGGCATGGCTGACGCCCAGCCTGTTTTCCAGCACATCGGTCACAAATGCCTCGGCCGAGAGCGAGGCGAAGTCGCGCGTGAACGGCTGCTCGACGAGGGCGGCAAAGCCGAGCCTGGCCAGGAGCCGCGCCTTCATCGGCGGCGGCGTCAGCACGAAGAGCGGCACGTCCGGTCTGAACACCTTGCGCGGATGCGGCTCGAAGGTAAGCACCAGGGCCGGCACGCCGCGGCGGCCGGCTTCGGCCAGCGCCCGCTCCAGCACCGACAGATGGCCGCGGTGGACGCCGTCGAAATTGCCGATCGCCGCGACGCCGCCGCGCAGATGCCCGGGCAACGGCGTGACCGCCGAAATGCGTTCGAAATCGTGCGTCATGTCGACCTGCGTGATGTCGGGG
>NZ_RZSF01000501.1:0-3467 GCF_004023325.1 Mesorhizobium sp. M1A.F.Ca.ET.072.01.1.1
GGCAAGCTTTTCGATTGTGTGGATGTCCGGCTGGGCGCCCGATGCCTCACAGCAGAAGCCGCTGAAGCCTGGCTCGGCCAGGGTCTCGCTGAAGACGATCCTCGAGAAGCCGACGGGGCACTGACCATGCGCGCCGCGGTCTGACCGATGCGGTCAGTGCTGGGCAAAGGCGTTGGCAAGCCTGCTGTTGTTGTCGGAGAACAGCCACTGGATCGCGTCGGCGGCCTTGCCGACGCCGCCGACGATTACAAGCGACAGCACGGCAACGATCAGGCCATATTCGATGGCCGTGGCGCCTGATTCATCTTCTATGAATTGCTGCAGCAGGTTTTTCATGGTCATCGATCCCTCTTGGCGGGAACCATAGCGCCTACCCGTTAAGAAAGGTTAACGGCAAAAGCTTAACGGGCGGTGAAATAGCGGTTTCTTGCTGAATTTATTAACCAATTAGCACTCGCCGTAGCGGCTGCCATCGTTGCGGATTACGCAAACGGAACTTGGCAGCGGCTGCAGCACGCTTCGCCGCAGGGTGTAGGTATCGCGGCGACCGATCGAACCGGTGCTGCTTAGGTCGAGTCCGCCGGTCAAGCTCTCGCGCGCGCCCTGCGGACGCAACTGGCTGTCCAGGAAAGGCGTCGCGATCAGAGCCAGCGCCACCGCGGCCGACCCGAAAAGCAGGGTGATCCGCAAGATACCCATGCCGGCATCGGCGGCGCGGAAAGTGCGGTCGGGCCGGATCGAGTCCCATTCTCTGTCGAGGCTCATGGATTGGCTCCAATCAAAATCGGCATGCCGCCGCGCGGACGATTCGCGTCAATTTTCCATGTCGAGATAAATCTTCCATTAACGCTGCCTAAAGCAGACGGAGCAAACGGCGGCTTGGACTGCGTTTGGTGGAAACGCTGAAGCGGCTGTGACGATCACAAGAGATCGATGAGGAACTGGATCAGCGGCGCGTCCGCCGGCGGCATCGGGTAGTCGCGCATCTGGCGCGGCCTGACCCATTTCAGCCCCTGCCCTTCCCTCGGCTGCGCGATGCCGCGGAAGCGCCGGCAGATGTAGAGCGGCATCAGCAGGTGGAAATGGTCATAGCTGTGGCTGGCGAAGGTGAGCGGCGCCAGGCAGGGGATCTCGGTCTCGATACCGAGCTCCTCATGCAGCTCGCGCACCAGGCATTCCTCGGGCGTCTCGCCTGGCTCGACCTTGCCGCCCGGAAACTCCCAAAGGCCGGCGAGCTGCTTGCCCTCGGGACGCTGCGCCAGAAGCACGCGTCGGTCGGCATCCACCAGCGCGCAGGCCGCGACAAGAAGCAGGCGCTTTCCGGCTGGCGTGATCTCGCTCATGCGTCCGGCCGCCGGCGATAATGGTAGCGATAGACTTCCTCGAAGCCGAGCGACCGGTAGAGCGACAGCGCCGCAACATTGCCGGCTTCCACCTGCAGCCAGGCTTCGCGCGCGCCGCGCAGCCTGGCCCATTTCAGCGCCGACAGGATGAGGTTGCGGCCATGGCCCTTTTTGCGCGCCGATTTTTCGGTGGCGACCTCGAACAGGCCGGCGAGATCGCCGTCATGGACGCAGATCAGCGTTGCCAGCGGCTCATTGCCGTCCTCGAGCGCAAACAGCCCCGCCTCAGGCTGGATTGCGCCGATGACTTCCGAGAGGCCGGCTCGCAGCGAGGCGTCCGAGCCGTTCGTCCTGATCGCCGCGCCGATGAAGCGGCTGATGTCTTTCAGCGGAATCTGGTCCATCGCGGCGTCGAGTTGCGCCTCCTTGAGCGGCAGACGCATCACCACCGATTCGTCGAACCGGCTCCAGCCTGCATCGTCGAGATGCGTCGACAGCACCTGCCCCGAAAGCGGCGACATACGAAAGGTCAGCGGCCGGCCGTAAGCCTCGAAGCGACGGCTGGCGCGCACGATGCGTTCGGCAATGGCATGCGTGTCGCCGGGATCGAGCGGATTGACCGAATTCAGGCGCTTCGCCGGATGGCCCGCCGTCAGCCGCACCAACCATGTCCCGTCATAGTGAACGGCCGCCGCCGGCCAGGCGCGAAAGCCCGCCGCCTCGTAGCGGCGCACGATCGCGAGCACGCTTGCCGGATGCGTCGACACCGGTGCCATCAGCTCCGGTAGTCGCCATTGATGGCGACATATTCCTTGGTGAGGTCGCAGGTCCACACCGTCGCCTTGCCGCGGCCGATGCCAAGGTCGGCGCGGATGCGGATGTCGTCGCGCTTCATATAAGCCGAGGTCGCTTCTTCCGAGTAAGCCGGATCGCGCTCGCCCTCATGCGCCAGCCGGTTGTCGCCGAACCAGATCGACAGCCGGTCGCGGTCGGCCGGCTCGCCGGCCTTGCCGACGGCCATGACGACGCGGCCCCAATTGGCGTCCTCGCCGGCGACCGCAGTCTTGACCAGCGGCGAGTTGGCGATCGAAAGCGCGACGCGCTTGGCCGAGCGCGCGGATTTGGCGCCGGTGACGGTGACCTCGACCTGCTTGCGCGCGCCTTCGCCGTCGCGCACCACCTGCAGGGCCAGCGACTTCAGCACCTTGCCGAGTGCGCGGCGGAAGGCGCCGAGCCGCGCATCTTTCGGGTCGCTGATCTGGGGCGCGCCGCGCGAACCAGCCTTGCCGGTGGCGAAGAAGAGCAGCGTATCGCTGGTCGAGGTATCGCTGTCGACAGTGACCGCGTTGAAGGTCTTTGCCGTGCCGCGCGACAACAGATCCTGCAGCACCGGGGCTGCGATCGGCGCGTCGGTGGCGATGAAGGAGAGCATCGTGGCCATATCGGGCGCGATCATGCCGGCGCCCTTGGCGATGCCGTTGATGGTGACGTCGGCGTCGCCGAGCTTCACCATCTGGGTCGCCACCTTCGGATAGGTGTCGGTGGTCATGATGGCCTTCGCCGCCTCGGTCCACAGGTCCGGCTTGCCGTCCTTCACCAGGCCGGCGAGCAGATGGCTGAATTTGTTGGTGTCGAGCGGCTCGCCGATGACGCCGGTCGAGGCCAGGAACACTTCGCTCTCGGAGCATCCGGCGGCCTTCGCCGCCGCCTCGCCGGTCAACGCCGTCGAGGCGCGGCCTTTCTTGCCGGTGAAGGCGTTGGCATTGCCGGAATTCACCACCAGCACGCGCGCCTTGCCGGCGGACAGGTTCTGGCGGCAGTAGTCGACCGGCGCCGAGGGGCATTTCGACTTGGTGAAGACACCGGCGACGGCCGTGCCGGGATCGAAGATCATGGCAAGCAGATCGGTGCGATTGCGATATTTGATCCCGGCCTCGGCGGTAGCGATGCGCACGCCCTCGATGACCGGCATCTTGGGATATTTCTTCGGTGCGAGCGGCGAAATCGTTGCGGACATGGGACCCCGGAGCGGCAGAACGCAAATAGGAGGCCGGTTTGCCCGATAGCGCGCGCTGGCGCAAGAGCGTTCTGGCCGCGCTTCATGGGCTCTCTCGGGGCGCGCCG
>NZ_RZSF01000502.1:0-3453 GCF_004023325.1 Mesorhizobium sp. M1A.F.Ca.ET.072.01.1.1
CGCAGCAGCCGCCGGCGAAGGTTCCCGAGAGCGGGCCGATGGCCGCGATGCTGAAGAAGCTGTTCGGAAAAGACTGAGCGTCGAAACGACCATGCCAAGGGCTTGACGATCGTCCGCGCTTTAGCCCATAGCCCTCACCAAATCTCGAATTCCCGATAGGAACGGACGAACATGGGTTTCAAATGTGGCATCGTTGGCTTGCCCAACGTCGGCAAGTCGACGCTGTTCAACGCGTTGACCAGGACGGCTGCCGCGCAGGCCGCCAACTATCCTTTCTGCACCATCGAGCCGAACACCGGCGAGGTGGCGGTTCCGGACCCGCGGCTGCAGAAGATCGCCGCGATCGGCAAGTCGAAGGAGATCATCCCAACCCGCATCTCCTTCGTCGACATTGCCGGACTGGTGCGCGGCGCCTCCAAGGGCGAAGGTCTGGGCAATCAGTTCCTCGCCAACATCCGCGAGGTCGACGCCATCGTGCATGTGCTGCGCTGCTTCGAGGATGACGACATCACCCATGTCGAGGGCCGCATCGATCCGGTCGCCGACGCCGAGACCGTCGAGACCGAGCTGATGCTCGCCGATCTCGAAAGCCTGGAGCGCCGCATCGTGCAGGTCCGCAAGCGCGCCGCCGGCAAGGACAAGGAAGCAATGACCGTTCTGCCGATGATGGAGGCGGCGCTCGAACTGCTGCAGGCAGGTCGCCCGACCCGCGTCCTGCTCAATGGCATCGCGGCGGAGGATCTGCGCATCCTGCAGGGCCTGAACCTGCTCACATCGCATCCCGTGCTCTATGTCTGCAACGTCGCTGAGGCGGACGCTGCCACGGGAAACGAGCATACAAAGGCGGTGGAGAAGATGGCCGCCGCGCAGGGCGCCGGCACGGTGGTGATCTCGGCGGCGATCGAGGCGGAAGTTGCCCAGCTTTCCGACGAGGAGGAAATGGAGTTCCTCGCCTCGATCGGCCTTGACGAGCCGGGCCTCAACAAGGTGATCCGCGCCGGCTACGAGCTCTTGCATCTGATCACCTATTTCACCGTCGGGCCGAAGGAGACGCGCGCCTGGACCATCCACAAGGGCGATAAGGCACCGCAAGCTGCCGGCGTCATTCACACCGACTTCGAACGTGGTTTCATCCGCGCCCAGACGATCTCCTACAACGACTTCGTCACGCTCGGCGGCGAAGTGGCGGCCAAGGAAGCCGGCAAGGCGCGCGACGAAGGCAAGGAGTATGTCGTCCAGGACGGCGACATCATGCTGTTCAAGTTCAACACCTGAGTGCCTGGCTGGCTCACCAGAAAGGACTTGACCAAATTGGCTCGGGCCTCCATCCGGGATGCCCGACCTTCGGGATCACGCGTTCGTCAACCGGATTGCCGACATGACCGGAAAGACCTGGGCCTATGAGGATTTCGTCGAGGGCGCCTCGCTCGACCTCGGCAGCAAGAATGTGAGCGCCGCCGAGATCATCGAGTTTGCCAGCGAATTCGATGCCCAGCCGATGCATCTCGACGAGGCGGCCGGCAAGGCCAGCATCCTGGGCGGCCTTTCGGCTTCGGGCTGGCACACTTGCGCGATGTTCATGCGCATGCTGTGCGATGCCTTCCTGCTCGATTCGACCTCGCAAGGCTCACCCGGCATCGAGCATGTCAAATGGAAGAAGCCGGTTCTGGCCGGTGACCGTCTCACCGGCAAGGTCACCGTGCTTTCCAAGCGCCAGTCCAAGTCGCGGCCGCAGATCGGCCTGGTCAGCATGCGCAGCGAGCTGTTCAACCAGCGCGGCGAATGCGTCTTCGAGCTTGAGAACACCGGCATGTTTCTGACCCGCGGGGCCGTCGCGTGACCCTGGACGAGTATTTCCTCATCGGCCAAACCGTCACCCTCGGCGCGCACAAATTCGAGGCCGACGAGATCAAGGCGTTCGCCAGGAAATACGATCCGCAAATCTTCCATGTCGACGAGGAGGCGGCGAAGAAGAGCATGCTTGGCGGTCTCTGCGCCTCCGGCTGGCACACCGCCGCCACCTGGATGAAATACAACCTCGAAAAGCGCATGGAGACCGAGGGCGTGCGTTGGACCGGTCCCGGCCCGCAGCCCGAATTCGGCCCCTCGCCCGGGTTTCGCAACCTCAAATGGCTGAAGCCGGTCTATGCCGGCGAAACCGTAACCTTCACCCGCACAGCGCTTGCCCATCGACCCCTTGCCGGCCGCCCCGGTTGGAGCCTGCTCACGCTGCGTTCCGAAGGTTTCGACTCCAGCGGCGATAAGGTCATCGAGTTCGACAGCGCGGTGCTGGTGAAGGTGGAGTAGCGAATGGTGAATAGTGAATGGTGACTAGTGAGCCATTCCCTATTCACCATTCACTATTCACCATTCAACACTGATTAATGCCCCTCGAAGCCGATCAGCGTCCTCACCGGAACTCCGAGCGCTTCCAGCTTCTGGCGCCCGCCGAGATCCGGCAGGTCGATGACGAAGCAGGCGGCGACGATGTCGGCGCCGATCTGCCTGAGCAGCTTGACGGCCGCCTCCGCCGTGCCGCCGGTGGCGATCAGATCGTCGACCAGGATCACCTTCTCGCCTTGCGAGACGCCGTCCTTGTGCATCTCCATCTCGTCCAGACCGTATTCGAGGCTGTAGGCGACGCGCACGGTCTCGTAAGGCAGCTTGCCCTTCTTGCGGATCGGGACGAAACCCGCCGAAAGCTGATGCGCCACTGCGCCGCCCAGGATGAAGCCGCGCGCCTCTATGCCGGCGATCTTGTCGATCTTCAGCCCGGCGTAAGGATGCACAAGCTCGTCGATGGCCCGGCGAAAGGCGCGAGCGTCGCCGAGCAGCGTGGTGATATCTCGAAACAGGATGCCGGGTTTGGGGTAATCCGGAATGGTGCGGATGGCCGCACGCAGCGTGTCTTCGAGCGAGGGTTTCATGAGACGAGCTCCGCGTGTCCGGCTGTCGGGTGTAACGGCGTCGACGCGCCCGGCGCAACGCAACCAACAACGGCTACCGCGATGGACCCCGGGAGACAAGCGCATCCGGCAAAGGATCGGCATCGCCTGCCTTGCTCCCGTGCCGGCGCCGCAAGCGAAAAGGGCGCCCGCTGGCGCCCTTGCAGAAACGTCGGCGACGGACGGCTCACATGCCGAGGTCGGACCGCAGCTCGGATCGCGCCACCTCGAACTCGGTCTTGAAATCGGGCCGGCTGAGCAGGACCGCGGCGATCGCGCTGCCGGAAATCTTGCCCATCTCGACATCCGACGGATAGTGGATGCCGCCGACCACGCGGTTATGGGCATATTCGGCCGCGCGGGCCATGATCTCGGGCCGCTTCTCCGGCACCATGTCGGACAGGATGATGCCCATCATGGTGCCGACCGTCGCATGGCCCGACGGCCAGGAACCGGAATTCGACAGCTTCACCGCCGGTTTGACTAGATCACTGAGCTGATGCGGACG
>NZ_RZSF01000503.1:0-3432 GCF_004023325.1 Mesorhizobium sp. M1A.F.Ca.ET.072.01.1.1
GGTGATGAAGCCGCGCGCGATGTTGACGCGCTGCTGCTCGCCGCCGGAGAAGGTCGCGGGCGGCAGCGCCCAGAGCTTTTCCGGCAGATTGAGCTGCGAAAGAAGCTCGCGTGCCTTGTCGCGCGCGGCCTCCCGGTCCGCGCCACGCTCGACCAGCGGCTCGGCAACGACGTCGAGTGCCGGTACGCGCGGCACGGTGCGCAGGAACTGGCTGACATAGCCGATCGTTTGCCGGCGTATGGCTAGCACAGCGCGCGGGTTGGCGGAGGCGACATCGATCAGCCCGCCCGCGTGCTGGACGATGATCTGGCCTTCATCGACGGCGTAGTTGCCGTAGAGCATCTTCAGGATCGAGCTTTTGCCGGCGCCGGACGGCCCGCCAAGCACGGCGCATTCGCCGGCGCGGATCGAGAACGAGACGCCAGCCACCACCGGCAGCGTGACGCCGTCACGCAGATGCATGGTGAAGCTCTTTGCGACGTCCGAGACAACGAGAGACGTGGCCATACTAGAGTCCTTTGTCTTTCCGCATGATCCGATCCGAAAACCGGCTTCCACTTTTCGGGATCATGCGGGTCACACCTGCAAAATCGAGGAAACGAGCAACTGGGTGTAAGGCGCACGCGGGTCGTCGAGCACGCGGTCGGTGAGGCCGCTTTCGACGACGCGGCCGTCCTTCATCACCATCATGCGCTGCGACAAGAGCCGCGCCACGGCGAGGTCATGGGTGACGACGATTGCCGCGAGGCCGAGATCGGTGACCAGCCCGCGCAACAGATCGAGCAGGCGCGCCTGCACGGAAACGTCGAGGCCGCCGGTCGGCTCGTCCATGAACACCAGCCGCGGTCCCGTCACTAGGTTGCGGGCTATCTGCAGGCGCTGGCGCATGCCGCCGGAAAAGGCGCGCGGCTCGTCGTCGATGCGGTCCTCGTCGATCTCAACACGCGACAGCCAGTCGACGGCGGTGGCGCGGATCCTGCCGTAGTGGCGGTCGCCGACGGCCATCAGCCGCTCGCCGACATTGGCGCCGGCCGACACCGTCATGCGCAGGCCGTCCGCGGGGTTCTGGTGAACGAAGCCCCAGTCGGTACGCATCAGGAAGCGGCGCTCGGCCTCGCTCATCCGATAGAGCTCGCGCCATTGGCCGTCGCGCATGCGGTAGCTGGCCGTACCGGAAGAGGGCAGCAGCCTGGTCGACAAGCAGTTGAGCAGCGTCGTCTTGCCCGAGCCGGATTCGCCGACCACCGCCAGCACCTCGCCCGGCCAGAGGTCGAAGGAGATCGCCTCGCAGCCGACGCGCGAGCCGTAGAATTTGGAAAGATCGGAGAGGCGCAGTAGCGGTTCGTCGGTCATCTTGCCTCCTTACCCTCTCCGTCGTGAGGAGGGTCGGCGCGCAGCGCCGGGCTGGGAATTGCAGGGCTCGCCGCCAGGTCACCCCCACCCGCGCCTTCGGCGCGATCTTTCGACAAAGGGGAGGTAGGGTCGGCGCGCCGCTTCTCGCAATGGTCGGTGTCGGAACAGACGAACATGTGGCCGCCATGGTCATCGAGGATGACCTCGTCGAGATACACATTCTCGGCGGCGCAGAGCGCGCAGGGCTGGTCGAAGGTCTGCACCTCGAAGGGATGGTCTTCGAAGTCGAGGCTGACGACGTCAGTGAACGGCGGCACCGCATAGATGCGCTTCTCGCGGCCGGCGCCGAAGAGCTGCAGGGCCGGCGAACTATGCATCTTCGGATTGTCGAATTTCGGCGTCGGTGAGGGGTCCATCACATAGCGGCCCTCGACCCTGACCGGATAGGCGTAGGTGGTGGCGATGCGGCCGTGCCGGGCGATGTCCTCGTAGAGCTTCACATGCATGAGGCCGTATTCCTCGAGCGCATGCATTTTGCGGGTCTCGGTCTCGCGCGGCTCGAGGAAGCGCAGCGGTTCGGGGATCGGCACCTGGAAAACCAGCACTTGGCCCGCGTTGAGCGGATGCTCGGGGATGCGGTGACGCGTCTGGATGATGGTCGCCTTCGCCGTCTCGGTGGTGACGGCGACCTTGGCGACCTTCTTGAAGAAGGCGCGGATCGAGACGGCGTTGGTAGTGTCGTCGGCGCCCTGATCGATGACCTTGAGCACATCGTCCGGGCCGATGATCGAAGCGGTGACCTGCACGCCGCCGGTACCCCAGCCATAAGGCATCGGCATCTCGCGCGAGGCGAAGGGCACCTGGTAGCCAGGAATGGCGATGCCCTTCAGGATGGCGCGGCGGATCATCCGCTTGGTCTGCTCGTCAAGATAGGCGAAGTTGTAGGTGGCGATCTCTGTCGGTTGCGCGCTCATTCCGCCGCCTCCCTCTTCTCTTCCGCCTTGTCCTGATTTTCACGGTCCTGGTATTCGGCGCGCATTCGGCGAACCAGGTCGAGCTCGGCCTGGAAGTCGACATAGTGCGGCAGCTTCAGGTGCTCGACGAAGCCGGTCGCCTGGACATTGTCGGAATGCGAGATGACGAACTCTTCGTCCTGCGCCGCGGCAATCACATCCTCGCCAAGTTCGGTCGCGCGCAACGCGCGGTCGCAGAGCGCCATCGCCATCGCCTTGCGCTCGCTCTGGCCGAAGACCAGGCCGTAGCCGCGGGTGAATTGCGGCGGCGCCTTGGCCGAGCCCTTGAACTGGTTGACCATCTGGCACTCGGTGACGCGGATGGAGCCGAGCGGCACGGTGAAAGGCAGCTCCGGGACGTCGAGCTCCAGCTCGACCTCGCCGATCCGGACCTCGCCGACGAAAGGGTGGTTGCGGGCATAGCCGCGCTGCGTCGAATAGCCGAGCGCCAGGAGAAAACCTTCGTCGCCGCGCGACAGCGCCTGCAGACGGATGTCGCGCGCCATCGGGAATTGCAGCGGCTCGCGGGTGATGTCGCCAGGCACATGGTCAAGCGGCATGTCGCCGTCCGCTTCGATCAGCCCTTCATGGGCGAGGATCGAGGAAACGCGCGGCATCGCCTCGGCCTCGGCCGGACGTTGCGCGGGGTCTTCGATCTCGGCGCCGGCGGCAAGCTGCGGATCGAGCAGGCGGTGGGTGTAGTCGAAGGTCGGGCCGAGCACTTGGCCGCCGGGCAGATCCTTGTAGGTGGCCGACACGCGCCGCTCGAGCTGCATGGCGCCGGTGTCGACCGGGTTGGTGTAGCCGAAGCGCGGCAGCGTGGTGCGGTAGGCGCGCAGCAGGAAGATCGCCTCGATCAAGTCGCCGCGTGCCTGAACGACGGCCAAAGCTGCAAGCTTGCGGTCGTAGAGCGAGCCTTCGCTCATCACCCGGTCGACGCCGAGCGCCAGCTGCTCGACGATCTGGTCGAGGCGCAGCGCCGGCACCGAGCGGTCGCCGCGCCGGCGATCGGCAAGCAGGCGATGGGCGTTGGCAATGGCGGCTTCGCCGCCTTTCACCGCGACAT
>NZ_RZSF01000504.1:0-3431 GCF_004023325.1 Mesorhizobium sp. M1A.F.Ca.ET.072.01.1.1
CCGCAGCTGTGAGGCTGGCCAACTCGTCGGTCGAAAACCGGATGTGCGTCACCTCGCCATAGCGCCGTGACGCGCTCCGTACCGGTGCTTTCCTTGCGCCTGCGTCCATCTCAAGCCCGCTTGCGGGCGCAAAGGCCCGACAGGGCCGCGCCGCCTATTTTGTGTGTATCACAAAATAGGCTATCCTGCCAATAAGAAACGGTCGGAAAAGGACCCAAGCCGGCTTCCTTCCCACCAGCCTAGTTGTCAACGAAGGGCGCGGTCGCAATGTTTCCATCGCGATTTGATGCGACGTCTGTATGACGCGTTGAGGACTTGTTTCCATGTTAAGATGGAAACAAGTCAACATGGAAACAACAGACCGGTTCGCAGTTCCGAACAGCCCGCCGGGTCCGTTCCTCAGAGAGATGCGTAATGATTGCGCCCTGCGCGAGCCCTTGTTGGTGCGCGCCTGGGTTGCCAAACCGTTCTGGCCCGTTGAGTATGTCACCAAGTTTCGACCATGACATTGTTCCATGTGTCCATGATGACTTGTCTCCATATTAACATGGAGACAAGGAGCCAACGCCGGAAGGAGGCCCCCGTGATCATCTCCGCTGCGATCCCAAAGGGCGGTACTGGCAAATCGACGATGCTGCGCACCCTCGCATCCGTCGCGCTGCATCGGGGTTATTCGGTCACTCTTATCGACGGCGATCGGCGGCAGAACATGAACCGCTGGTTCCAGATGCTGGGTGACGCTGGCAATCGTCCTGACAGGCTCCATCTGGTGAGCGCGATGACCCCGCAGGAAATCCTGGACGCGGCAGCCACTCACAACGGTGAGCGCTCCGTCGTCTTGATCGATACGGAAGGCACCACGAATGACAACCTCATGGCCGGGCTCTTCGCGGCTGATATTGTCGTCGTGCCGGTCTATTTTGCCCTCGACGACGTGACCGCCGCCATCCAGATCACCGACCACTACATTCCGCTTGCGGTCGAAAGTCGGGGCAGACCGCTGCCTGCTATATTCGTGCTGACCAAGCAGACCATCATCGATGGCAGGGCGCGAGCCTTGAACGAACTGCGCTCCATTATCCAGGCCAACGGCACGCCGATTGCAGAACACGTCCTGCACAATCGTGTTGCCTACCGCGATCTACAGACCGGGCAGACCCTTTACAGCTTCGCGGTGCCCGATGCGAAGGCGGTTGCCGAGAGCGAAGGGGTCTTTGACGACCTTCTGCAAACCTTCATCGAAGCCACAAGGAATGCGGCATGAGTGAAGAAACCGCACCGAAACCCGGTGACGACAAGAAAGCCCGTATGATGAAGGCGATCTCCACGCAGCCACCGGCATTGCCCAGCATGTTCATTTCATCAGCGAAAAACGAGGGGCAGAAGCTGGAGCCAAATGCCGGATCGGCCATGCCGCAGACGCCCGAGTCGGCATCGAGTGCAACGCCCGACTTTCGCAAGCTGCTGCGGCAGGGTCAGAAAAAGGACCCCGTCGCCGGCAAGAAAATTCGCGAGGAGGAGATGGTCCGCTGCGGGTACTATCTGACGGCCGCGGAACAGCGTCAGTTCAAGTTGCTGGCGATCAGCAACGGGCACAGCATGACCGAGCTGCTGCGAAAGGCTGTGCAGGATTATATCCGAATCCATAAACACAAACTTCCGAAGGAATAATCGGCGGTTTGGAGTTCGCTGTCGCGTGCTGCGACGGGTGATGGTCGTGACTCTCTTGCGACGCGCAAAAAAAGGGCCCGCGACGGAGCACTCCGTCGCGGGCCCTGAGATGTGTTTGCCTACTTGGGTTGGTTGGGGTGTTTCAGCAGTCTCCCGAGGATACCGTCCCGCTCCGGAAGCCCGCTGGCTGCCGCTTTGTCGTCGACCAGCTTTGCGGCCAATTTGGGCGACAACGGCATGAAGTCATAGCCGTGTGAGGTGGCTGCATGGCGAAGATCCTCGAGCGCTTCGAACGAGCGATCGCGGGTTCCAAGCCAGAGCGCGGGCTCGTCGGTTTCTTCGTGCGGGAACGCTTGCAGGAAATAGGTCCGAAGCGGTGGGTCGTAGCCGATGACAGCGTCTGGGTCCGAGCGGAGCTGTCCGGTGACGGTGCAAATCACAGTGATGGTGTAGCGGCTCATTGCAACCTCCTTTGCCGGTGGGGGAAGCCGACCCCCTGAGGGCCGGCCACTGATGCCTCACTGGGGGTTGTTCCAGAGGATGACCTTCTTGTTTTCCTCGCCACCCGGGGCGGGAGCGAGATTGCCGAAGATCACGCCGATCTCGGGGGCTTCCAGCTTGACCGAGAGGTATTCCTCTCCCGAACGCTGGGAGATGCGGTGCCAGCCGGCTCCGATCTCGAAGCCCGTGCGCTTGTTGACGATCCGGTAGTCGGGCGCGTCCTCGCGCGACTTGTTGGTGTTCGGGATGAGGGTGATCGGGGTGTTGACCCGGAGTGTGGCAAAGACGCCTTCCATCGAGCCGTCGGCCTTGGTGGTGAGGTTTGCGATCGTGGTGGCCATGCTAGTTGTTCTCCTTCGGTTGCATCGGGACCATTCCCGATGGCGCCAAAGGAGAGGGACGTCCTGCTGCGGTCATCTCGGCGAAAATTCTGGAAAATTCTATTTGCCGAAAAATAGCGGGCAGGCCCTTCGCCTGCCCGCTAACAAAAAACAGAAATCGAATTTTCCTGAATATTCGTCGAGTGTACCCCCAACGGGGGTTGACCGCACAAAGCAGGCGGTCGTCTACAAAGGCGACATGAAACGGGAATGGCCCCGGATGCGGCAGATGGACAAGAACGCAGGCCGCCATCGTTTGGCTGCCCATGCAACGCTGCGGGATCGCCGGTATGCTTGCCGCGCACCTCTCGGGTCATGTCGCCTGCGTCGTCGATATTCGACCGGCAGCATGGCGCGTGAACCGCCTTGCGTATTCGGGATGGGGGCAACAGCGTTTTCGAGATTGGAGCCGACTAGCAGCGAACTTCACGTTCCTCGGGGGCAATACCTCGCAGCCACGATGGATGACCGCGCAAGCCATGATGTTCGGCACGCTGCACCCGCTTCAGATGCGAGACGGGCAAGACGATTGTCCTGCACAACGCCCTGCGGCTCTGCGCGTGGGCCGGTTTCGAAAGGGGTCGGCCCCGGACGTTCATACAAGTGGAGTTTGGGGGGCCGGATCAAGCATATTGGATCGTACCCGCCGGGCTGTCGGCGGATCATCCTGGCAGCGCCAGACGCTCGTCCGGCGTCATGCGGGCTTCGGCTTGCCGGCGAATGTCCGGACCCGCATGGCGGAGCATGGCGCACCAGTCTTCCACATTGTACGTGGTCGCCACGCTGCCCTTGGCCAGATCGTAAATGACGCACGGCTTGTTCGCGATGGCGAGCCGAAGCACGTTGACGGCCGTGCCGGGTGATGCGCCGTCCCAGACC
>NZ_RZSF01000505.1:0-3412 GCF_004023325.1 Mesorhizobium sp. M1A.F.Ca.ET.072.01.1.1
GGCCACACCATGCGGAGCGCCTGGACGCGGGCTTGGCCAGGCTCGGCGTAGACCAGCTCCGGCTTCTCCTGCATTTCGCGGCTGTCGCGGCGGGAGTGGGTGAGATCACCGGTTTGAGCGCGGCGGTGGGAGCCGCAATAGGGTTTGTGTCGAGACCTTTTGTAGACTTCGCCGGTAACGCGGCTTGGCTTCGATGGAGAAGGTCGGAAGGATTTCGCCCGCGTGCCGGGCGCTCGATAGGCTTGCTACGAACGCGGCCAGGTTGGGCGGCTCGGATGTGGTTTGTGGCGGTGTTTCGCCGTCAGCCAGGGGCCGCCAGATAAGCCTGTACAGCTCGCATCTCCTCCAGAAGCTTCAGTGGACCCGAGGTCGGCGGCGCGCTGCTACGCCGACGGCTCCGTGCGCAGCCTCCTACACCATCAGACACGGCCGCATTTGGTTCGGTCCGATTGACGACATTCCGAGTTCAGAACCAGACATCCCTTTGCGCTAGTATCAAGCTGGCCAAGGGCGAACCACCTGATCTTTGTGCCCCTGCTCGCAACACCTTTCGTGGCATGCCAATTGCGAGTGCGATGCCAGATACCTGTTCCGACGTGGCTTCGCGCTGTCTTCAACCCAGGAGTTCACATGACACTCGCCCACGCGATACTGGCTGCGCATACCGTGGGGACGCGCCAGCGGTGCTGGGGCTGCCTGGGGACCGGCGGCATCTGCGCAGCATTATACCGGCAGCAACGTTTAGTCCGCGGCTGCACATAGTGCTGATGACACTGGTTCATCAGCCTTCTGACAGGCAGGTCTCTAGTGCTCGCGCTGGTGATCGGGGGCACTGGCGCAAATCCGAGCGAGTGACCATCAAACCGAGCAAACATCAAAGGAGTACCTAATGCGAGTAGCCGTTGTTACGAACAGAGACTTTACGGGCGTGATTAACCGGTTCGGCCAGCCTTTTCCGCAGCCGCCGCAGCCTTGGCCAGAGTCGGACCGCGACAGCATGGTGGTGGCGGCGCTGGAAGAGGGCGGCCACGAGGTGCTGCTGTGTGAGGGCGATAAAGGACTGCTCGCTACGCTCGAGCGGTTCATGCCGCCCGATTCGCAAGCCCGCCCTTCGGGGTTCGTCTTCAACTTGGCTTGTGGGATTCAGGGCGAGTCCCGTTTCTCCCAGGTTCCTGCCATGCTCGAGATGGCCGGCGTTCCGTACATAGGAGCGAGCCCGCTCGGACATGAGCTTGCCAACGACAAGGTCATCACCAAAATACTCATCCGCGACCGCGGTGTGCCGACGCCGAACTTTCGAGTGATGCGTCGAGGCTCTGAAAATACCGGCGATCTGAGATTTCCAGTAATAGTGAAGCCGCCTCGTGAGGGTGACAGCCTCGGATTGCAGCTCGTGCATGAACCTGCCGAGCTAAAGCGGGCCGTGGAAGTGATTGTCGAGCAGTATGCGCAGGACGCGCTCGTTGAAGAATACATCGAGGGGAGGGAAATCAACGTTGCGATACTTGGAAACGGAGAGCTCGAGGTATTGCCTCTTGTGGAGCAGGACTTCGGCGGCCGCGCAAACCGGCTTATGACCTGGGAAGCAAAATACGTGGCGGCTACGGCAGTGGCGAAGATTTGCCCGGCAGAGATCGGGGGCAGGCTTGCGACGGTCCTGCGGGATATTTCGATTGCGACATTCCGCGCTTGCCAGTGCCGGGACTATGCCCGCGTCGACGTCCGGATCGACGGCTCCGGCCAGCCTTTTGTCCTAGAAATCAACGCGAATCCATCCCTCGCAAAGGGCTCATCGTATTGCATGGCTGCGAACACGGCCGGACACAGCTACTCGAGCTTGATCAATCGCATCCTGGATGTCGCCCAGACGCGCTATTTCGGAACCGCTACCCCCCAGGACCGCACGTGACTTTTCGGGTAGCGCGGCGACGTTGTATTCTGCCGCATGTTGAGGTAGGCACGGAATAGAGCGGAGGCTTTCTGCCCACTTGGACGTGGACGCGCCGACGACATGACCGGGTCAATGGGACGCCGATCTCGGTGGCGCAGAAGGTATCGACGACCGTTTACAGCCTTCGGATAGCCGATGTTCGGACAGTTCAGCGCCCTGACCACATCCTCCGCCCGATAGCTGAATCGCGGGTAGAGCACAGGCACATAATGGGAGAACGTGTCGACGACCGTTATCACACGGATCTTCTTGCCCGTCGCCAGATCATCGTGGACGAAGTCCATCGCCCAGACGTCGTTCGGGCGGACGGCTGCCTCCCGGCCTTCCCAGAGCTTCGCCTTCACACGCCCCTTCGGCCTCTTATCCCTGAACTGCAGGTCCAAGTCCGTGTAAATTCGACAGGTTCGCTTCATGTTGATGTCCCAGCCGCCTCGCGCGTGAGCATTGCGTGCACGCGCCGGTATCGTGTAGCGCAGATGTCCTTGATTAGAGCTTCGATGCCGACCTGATCGCGGCGGCAGGAATACTTCATCGTCTTCCGCTCCTCCCAGCCAAGCGATGTTACCGCGGAAAACTCCACTTTCGAACGATCCAGTTTTCAGGGATCAGAGCATTTCTAACGATGGGGCCTCGCAATTGAGCGACGAGATCGGGGCCCTGTGCCCGATCGCCCCACGTGGGCCTTCCTCGTTGTAGTATCTGCGCCAATCCAATGTTCGAAACCCGCCACACTGAGGCGTAAGTGTTCCGCCGGTGCGGCGCGCGAAACACATGGTTTTCTCGCCTTGTCCCAAACCTCTTCAGTGGCACGCCGATTGCGTGAGACCCGGTGAAGGAACGCGGGCACTAGACAATCCGGTCCAGTGATCAGCCAACTAAGTCCGAGCCAATGATAGCGGGCAAAAAAATCCAAGGAGTAGCTCATGCGGGTCGCCATCGTCTGGAACTATGATTGTACGGGGGTAATCAACCAGTTCGGTCAGGCTCGCCCCAAGGAATACCGTCCTGACGGGGCATTTGAAAGTCTGGTGGCGGCACTCCAGGAGAGCGGTCACGAGACGCTGCTGTGCGAAGGCGATAAAGAACTGCTAACTAAGCTCGAGAGGTTCATGCCACCCGATCCACAGGCCCGCCCATCGGGAATCGTCTTCAACAGGGCAGAGGGAATTCAGGGCGAGCACCGTTACACCCATGTTCCCGCTATGCTTGAGATGGCCGGTGTTCCATACACCGGACCGAGCCCGCTCGGGCATGCGCTCACGCACGACAAGGTCGTCACCAAGAGGCTCATGCGCGATTGTGGCGTGCCGACGCCGAACTTTCGCGTGATGCGTCTCGGAACCGAGAGTACCGGCGACCTGCGATTCCCAGTGGTCGTGAAGCCGCGTCTCGAAGAGTGCAGCCTTGGGTTGCAGCTCGTATATGAACCAGCTCAATTGAGGCATGCCGTGGAAATGATCG
>NZ_RZSF01000506.1:0-3399 GCF_004023325.1 Mesorhizobium sp. M1A.F.Ca.ET.072.01.1.1
GTTGCGAAGAAGCGGCGCGCATCGCCGCCCTGCGCGAGGATCGTTCTCACGGCATTTCCGGTCTGATGCACAGTCGCTTCGTGCCCTGCGTTGAGCAGAAGGATAGCTGAGGAAACCAGCTCGTCCTCCGAGAGCTTCTGGCCGTTGTCCTGGGCCTCGATCAGCAGCGAAAGCAGATCGTCGCCGGGTCTCTTGCGCCGCTCGGCGACATAGCCGCGCAGGAACGCCGCGAAATCGCGCGCGGCGCGGTTGGCCGTCTCCTCGGTCTCGCGCGTGCGGCCGTGCATGTACATGGCGACCATCTGATGCGACCAGTCGAGCAGTTGCGGCCCCATCTCGACCGGAACGCCGAGCATCTCGGCGATGATGGTGATCGGCAAGGGCGAGGCGTAACCGGGCAGAAGATCGACGGAGCCCGGCTCGAAGCGGTCGATCAGCTCATTGGCCAGAGCGTCGATGCGCGGCCTCAGTCGCTCGACCTGGCGCGAGACAAAGGCTCGATTGACCAAAGTTCTCAGCCTAGTATGCACCGGCGGCTCGAGCTCAAGCATCGAATTGGCTTCGATGGCGTCGAAGGCTGTCAGGTGCGAACGGTCGTCGCCAACCCCGCGGCTGTCGGGAATGCCGGCCGGGTTCTGGCGGCCGAAGCGACGATCGCGAAGCAGGCGGTTGACGTCGTCGAAGCCGCCGAAACACCAAAAACCGTAATTCTCCCAGAAGAAGGCGTTCGAAGCGCCGTGCAAGAAGGCGTAGGCCTCATACGGGTTCTGCACAAAGGTAGGTTCATGCGGGTCGAGGCGCAGGCGGCGGCTGACGGGATCGAACGTGAGATAGGGTGGCATCATGTTCGACCAATAGCGCGCCTTGCCGGCCCGATGCCAGACCGCATCGCCGAGCCGGTCGTGCCGATATATTGAGCCAGGCTGGCCGCTGGAGAGGAAGAGCGGGTGGCGCGCCATGGCTCCGGCGGAGCGCTTCAGCGTCCCGTTTTCAGGATACCGGCCACCTTGGTGGCGATCGCGGCATCGAGCGCCTGCCAGTTCCCGAGCAACTCGCGCGGGAAGCGGTAGGTGAGGCTGAGATCGTCGCCGACCTGGATGTCGCGCTCGCAGGGGGCCAGCGAATCCTCGGCAGTTGGGCCGCTCAGGCAGCGGGCGACGAACGGGTCTTTGCCGGGGCGCTCGGCGACCGCCAGGACCTCGTTGAGATAGCCCGATTTCTCGGTGAAGCCGTAGAGCCTTGTACCGCCCGGGCCGGGCGTGCCCGGCGTGACGATCAGGGCGCTGTAGATTGGGGCGAAACGGCCGCTCATGTCGCGCGACATCATCCGCGGCTCGAATGACAGGAAGATGATCTTCCTGGTCGTGACGTGGTTGAAGTCGTCGCGCGCGGCGGTGCTGTAGCCGTCCATTTCGGGATAGCGCAGATAAAGGTCGAAGCGCGAGGCGATGCCGTCGCGCCTGGCCTGGTCGAAGCGGATGAAGTTGGCCGGCACACTGATCACATTGTTGCCCATGACGACCTGGCGCACGGTCGTGTCGTCGGTATAGCCGGCCATGGCGATCGACCGGCCGAGCCATTTGCCGCCGAGACTGATAGCCACTGAAAGCAGGGCGAGCGCCGCGAAGACGTAGAAGACCCGCTTCATCAAGGTCGAGTCGACAACCTCGAATTCCTCCGCGGCGGCTGCCTCTCTCATCGCGATTCCCCGATCCGCTCACCTGTCCTCAGGTGGCACAACTGGCGCGGCATGGCTCTTGCAGCGCGTCGGCACGACTGTGCGGTCTCATGGTAAACGGTTGGTAAAGATGGATCTCATGCTGCTCCCTCTCTACGCTTTTGCGGTCGGCCTGACGGCTTGCGGCCTCGCCGGCTCGGCGATGGAAATCGTCTGCGGCCGCCGGCTGGCCTTCGCCGATCCCTATGTCACGCCTGCCCATATTGTGCGCTCGCTCGCGGTGACCGCCTGCGCCGGCCCGTTCATGCTCACCAATGATGCTCTGGCTGCGCGGCGCGAGGGGCGCATCGGCACGCTTGCGCTGCTTTCCTGCGGCTGCACGGCGATTGCGTGGGCACTGGCGCTCGGCATCGTGCTGATCACCATTGCTTCCTGGGCAACGGGTCTCCTAAGCTCCGCCGAATTCTCGGCTTGAGACGAATCGGAGAAAAGATGCCGATCTATGCGATCGACGGGAAGGCGCCCCGGTTCGAGGACGCCGAAACCAATTGGGTGGCGCCCGACGCCACGCTGATCGGCGATATCGCGATAGGCCGCAATGCCGGCTTCTGGTTCGGCGTCGTCATCCGCGGCGACGGTGAACCGATCACCATCGGCGCCGACACCAATGTGCAGGAACATTCGGTCATGCACACCGATCCGGGCTATCCGCTCAGCATCGGGCAGGGCTGCACGATCGGTCATCGCGCCCTGCTGCATGGCTGCACGGTCGGCGACAACAGCCTGATCGGCATGGGCGCCATCGTGCTCAACGGCGCGAGGATCGGCAAGAATTCGCTGGTCGGCGCCGGCGCTTTGGTGACGGAAAACAAGGTTTTCCCGGACAATTCGCTGATCGTCGGCTCGCCCGCCAAGGTGATAAGGGTGCTGGATGACGCGGCAATCGAGAGGCTGCGGGTCTCGGCCGCGCACTATGTCGCCAACGGCAGGCGCTTCAAGGCCGGATTGAAGGAGCTGTGACAGCGGTTCAGTCCGCCGCTTCGCCCGCGACCTTATTGACTGCGTCGGGACATTGCCTGACGCAGCAGCAACGCCCCCGCTTCGAAACCGGCGCGGTCTGCACCTTCCAGGGCGGTTTCACAATCATCGATGCGCGTCCTGAGCGACGGATCCGCGCCCGACGCCAGCAGCAGGCGGATTGCCTCGGCGTCGCGCTGCGCCACGGCGTAATGCAGAGGCGTCCAGTCGTTGACCCCGCGCATGTTCGGGTCGGCGCCCTGCTCGAGCAGGATCTGGATAAGCTGCAGCCTGTCCGATCGCTCGGTGGATAGCGCGGCGATGATCGACGGGAAGCCGGCGGGATCCTCGTAATTCGGATTCGAACCTGCATCAAGCAGCGTGGCGATGAAGCCGGTCGGGCTCCAATAGATCGCATATTCCAACGGATGGCCGAGGCCGAGCTCGAACGGCATCCTCTCGTCGTACCATCGCGCGGAGCTGCCGAGCGCCTTGCCAAGCCCATCGAAATCGCCGGCCTTGAAGGCGTCGTCTATTGCCTGGAACAGCTTGGCGCGCTCGCACCGTTCGTCCGGGATTTCCAGCATCGCCGTCCATCCAAAAATAAACGGCCATATTGCTCCGGTCTGCCGTTACGAGAAAGGCCCGCAGGCGGCGGCAAAAAAAGCGGAGCCGGCCCGGGGACAGGGCCGGCTCCTAAAACC
>NZ_RZSF01000507.1:0-3373 GCF_004023325.1 Mesorhizobium sp. M1A.F.Ca.ET.072.01.1.1
ATCTGAAACGTTACAGATTTTCGATACGGCAAATGCCCAATATAGGCAACCCCTCGAATGGGACGGCATGAGATTTCTTCGAGGCGTGAACAAAATCCTCTCCAAAGGGCTTGTCGGGAAGTCGCTGGTGCGGCCAATCGATACAAAAAGCAGAGCTAAATCGAGATTTGTTTATGATTTCAGCACCTTTCAGCCCACCCCTGTGGCGCTGACCACAACGAGTGCGACCTGCCCGATGATCACGGGCGTTGGCAATCTGTAACGTTTCAGTATATTGCACCGTGTCATGGACTGAAAGCCGCGCAAATGGATGGGCGCGATTGCCGGCCGGCTTCGCGGCTGCTATGCGCCTGATGGGCGGGACGAATGGACAGACGAGCAACCGAGAAGGACGACGACACGTCGGCTAAGGGACGGCCGACGCTGAAGACGCTTGCCTTCATGACCGGGCTCGGCGTCACCACCGTCTCGCGCGCGCTGAAGGACGCGCCTGAGATCGGCGCCGAGACCAGGCGGCGCGTGCAGCTCGTCGCCAAGCAGATCGGCTATCGCCCGAACCGCGCCGGCGTGAGGCTGAGGACCGGCAAGACCAACGTTATCAGCCTGGTGCTCAACACCGAGCACGAGCTGATGAGCTTCGTCTCGGACATCATCTACGGCGTCACCGAGGTGATCGCCGACACGCCCTATCACCTGATCGTCACGCCCTATTCGCGCTCGCAGGACCCGCTGGATCCGGTCCGCTATCTGGTGGAGACGGGCTCGGCCGACGGCGTCATCATTTCACGCACGCAGCCCAACGACCCGCGCGCCCGCTATATGCTGGAACGCGGCATCCCATTTGCCACGCATGGCCGCACCGACATGGGGCTGGTGCATCCCTATCACGACTTCGACAACTATGCTTTCGCCGGCGAGGCGGTCCGCCATCTCGCCGGCATGGGCCGGCGCCGGCTGGCTCTGGTGACGCCGCCGGTCGGCCTCACCTATTACGACCACACGGTGAACGGTTTTGCCGATGCGCTGAGCGAGGTCGGCGCCAGCGAGGTGCCGTTCAACACCGTCTCCATCGACCACACGATCGAGCAGATCAGGATGCGAACCGCGCAGCTCATGCGCCGCGAGAGCCGTCCGGACGGCATCGTCAGCAGCGCCGCCGCCGCTACGCTCGCCGTTGTTGCAGGCATCGAGGACGCCGGCTTGAAACTCGGCCGCGATGTCGACGTGGTGTCGAAACAGTCCTCGGAACTGCTGCATTTGTTCCGGCGCGAACTGCTGGTCGTGAACGAGAATTTCCGGCTCGCCGGCTCCGAGCTTGCCCGCGCCGTGCTCGGCTGGATCGGCGGCAAGGAACCTGGCTCGCTGCAATCGCTGAGCAAACCGAGCGAGGTCCTGCCCTATCGGGGTTGAACTGGCGCGACTTGAGAGTCAGGTCAGGCTGAGTTGGCGGCTTTAGAGAACCGGAAGCGTGCTTGAGTAGCACCGGGAGCGCAGGAAGCCGCCTTTGCACCCTGGCATAACCTGACTCTAGGCGGCGCCGCTTCCCCACGGCCCATGGAACGCCCCCTCCTCGCCGATGCGCTCGAAACCGTGCGCGCCGAAGAAATCGCGCTGCGCCTGGATCAGGTTCGACGTGCCGCGGCCCTGGCGATAGCTGTCGAAATAGGCGAGCGCCGAGGACAGCGCCGGCACCGGTGAGCCGGCCTCGGAGGCCCGCGCCACGATGCGCCTGAGCGACGGATGCGCCTCCTTCATCATGGCGATGAAGGCCGGCGCCATCAGGAGATTGGTCGAGGCGCCGCCTGAGCCGAAGGCCTCCGCCATCGTGTCCAGCATCTGCGAGCGGATGATGCACCCGGCACGCCATATCTTGGCAATGGTCGGCATCGGCAGGTTCCAGTTGAATTCCTTTGAGGCGCCGCTCATCACAGCAAAACCTTGCGCGTAAGCCGCGATCTTGCCGGCAAACAGCGCCAGCTCGAGATCCTTCAGCAGCGCCGCCTTGTCGCCGGAAATCTTCTCGACGCCGATATTGCCGTAGGCCTTTTCCGCCGCCTGCCGTTCGTCCTTGATCGACGACAGCACGCGCGCCGCTACGGCAGCCTCGATGGCCGTCGCCGGAATGCCGAGCTGCTGCGCTTCGATGACCGACCATTTGCCGGTGCCCTTCTGGCCGGCGCGGTCGAGGATGACGTCGACCACCGGCTTGCCGGTCTTGGGATCGTCGGCTGCGAGAACCTTGGCGGTGATCTCGATCAGGTAGGAGTTGAGCCGACCCTGGTTCCAGCCGTCGAAGACCTTGCCGATCTCCTTCGGCCCCATGCCTAAGCCGTCGCGAAGGATGCCATAGATCTCGGCGATCATCTGCATATCGGCATATTCGATGCCGTTGTGGATGGTTTTGACGAAATGGCCGGCGCCGTCGGTGCCGAGCCAGGCGGCGCAAGGCTCGTCCTTGAACTGGGCGGAGATCGCCATCAGCACTTTCTCGACACGCTTCCAGGAGTCTTCCGTGCCCCCAACCATGATCGACGGCCCGTGGCGCGCGCCCTCCTCGCCGCCCGACACGCCCATGCCGATAAACGTCAGGCCGGAGCCCGACAGCTCGGAGAAGCGCCGCATCGTGTCGCGGAAATTGGCATTGCCGGCATCGATGACGATGTCGTTGTCGGAGAGCACGCCGCGCAGCGCCGCGATCTGCTCGTCGACCGGCTTGCCGGCCAGCACCATGATGATGATCGGCCGAGGCGGCCGGATCGCTGCGGCGAGTTCCTCCAGGCTGTAGCAGGGCACAACCATGTCCTTCAGCGGACCGGCGTTTTCGACGAAGGCGCCGGTGCGCGACGGCGTGCGGTTGAAGACGGCGATGCGGTGCCCGTGCTCGGCGATGTTGAGCGCCAGGTTGGAGCCCATCGTGCCAAGGCCGATCAGGCCGATTTCGGCTTTTTCCATCGTTTCTTCCCTGCTTTCGAACTTTTGTTGAAGCCGCGTTTTGGACGGATGATTGACGGGCCTTCGCGACGGCGTCAACCGCCTCGCCGAATTGTGTCGCGGTCTAGGTCAGTCGGCTCTGATATCAATTGGCGCTTCAATCTTCACCATCTCGAAATCGGAAACCAGGATGTCGAGCCGGGCGTTCCAGCGGCCGGGCAGCGGGATGACGAGATTCTCGACGCGCCAGGTGCCGTCGCCGCGTTTCGTCGCCGGCCGTTTGATCGGCTCGATGCCGGAATCCGGCTTCGACAGCACCAGGGTCACCTGCTTGGCATCCATCGGGCCGAAATCGCCGGTCATGATCACCATCGAGGCGGCAACCTGGCCGGCATGGCCGGGCGTGATGCTGAGATCGGCCATCGCCTGCAGGGTGTGGATG
>NZ_RZSF01000508.1:0-3358 GCF_004023325.1 Mesorhizobium sp. M1A.F.Ca.ET.072.01.1.1
CTGTTCAAGATCGGCATCGGTCCATCGAGCTCGCATACGATGGGGCCGATGACGGCTGCGCGCCGTTTCCTCGGCGAAATCCTCGCCGACGACTGGCCGCGCCCGGTCGGCGTCGAGGTCGATCGCATCGGCGCCAGCCTGCACGGCTCGCTCGCTTATACCGGCATCGGCCATGGCTCGGACCGCGCCGTCATCCTCGGCCTGGCCGGCGAGACGCCGCAGACGGTCGATCCGGATGAGGCGGATAGCATCGTTGCCCGCATCGGAACGGAGAAACGGATTTCCCCGCCTGGGCATCCGGCCTACCGCTTCGACCCGGCCAAGGATCTGGTGCTCGACCGCAAGACGCCGCTGACCGGCCACGCCAACGGCATGGCCTTCTATGCCTACGATGCGTCCGACCGGCTGCTGCTCAAGCGCATCTATTATTCCATCGGCGGCGGCTTCGTCGTCTCCGAGGAAGAGTTGCAGCGCATGAAGGCCAAGGGCTCGGTGTCGACGGAAGGCAAGAAGGTGCCTTATCCGTTCAAGAACGCCGTCGAGATGCTGGCGATGGCGGCCAAGAGCGGGCTTTCGATCGCCGAGATGAAGCGGTCCAATGAGGAAACGCATATGTCGCGCGAGGAGCTGGACGCCGGCCTCGACGCGATCTGGAGCGCCATGAAGGGCTGCATCGACCGCGGGCTGTCGCAGGACGGCATCATGCCGGGCGGACTGAAGGTGCGGCGCCGCGCACGCCAATTGCATGACAAGCTGCAGGAACAGTGGCAGCAGAACCGGCCCAACCCCTTGCTCGCCAATGACTGGCTGTCGATCTATGCCATGGCGGTGAACGAGGAGAACGCCGCCGGCGGGCGCGTGGTGACTGCGCCGACCAACGGCGCGGCCGGAACGCTGCCGGCAGTGCTGCGCTACTGGCTGCATTTCCATCCCGAAGCTGACCAGCCGAGCATCCGCGACTTCCTGCTGACGGCCGCCGCCGTCGGCGGCATCATCAAGTCAAACGCTTCGATCTCGGGCGCCGAGGTCGGCTGCCAGGGCGAAGTGGGATCCGCTTCGGCAATGGCGGCGGCCGGGCTTTGCGCGGTCATGGGAGGCACTCCGGAGCAGGTCGAGAACGCCGCGGAAATCGCACTCGAGCACCACCTCGGCATGACCTGCGATCCGGTCGGCGGCCTGGTGCAGGTGCCCTGCATCGAGCGCAATGCGCTGGGGGCGGTCAAGGCGGTGACAGCCGCCTCGCTCGCCATCAAGGGCGACGGGACGCATTTCGTGCCGCTGGATGCTGCGATCGAGACCATGCGCCAGACCGGTCTCGACATGAACGAGAAATATAAGGAAACCAGCCTCGGCGGACTGGCTGTCAACGTGGTCGAGTGCTGACCCTGCCCTTTCCACCGGCGGGCTTGGTTTGCCGAAGCGATCGAAACGGCCACGCTGGCCTGATGATCTGGCAGCAATCGGCCTGTGCATAATCTCGCTCGGCGTTGAACGCCTCCGGGGCAGTCGCTAGATTGCGGGCATGTCTCTGAATCTCGTCAAACTCTGCGTCGGCTGCGACAGCGTCGAGGACCTGGAAGAGTGGATCGCCTTCCGTCTCGACGAGCGGTGCCGCGCCGGCGAGCCGGCCGAGCACTGGCACACCACGCGCATGGTGCCGACGCGCGGTGGGGAGATCACCGATGGCGGCTCGCTCTACTGGGTGATCAAGGGCAACGTCCAATGCCGGCAGCTGATCACGGAGATCCGGCCTTTCGTCGACGGCGAAGGCATCGGCCGCTGCCATCTCGTGCTTGATCCCGAAGTGGTGCGCACCGACTGGCAGCCGCGCCGCGCCTTCCAGGGCTGGCGTTATCTTAAGCCCTCCGATGCGCCGGCCGATCTCGGCAAGGGCAGGGCCGCATTGGCCGAGATGCCGCCGAAACTGCGCCTGGAGCTTGCGGATCTCGGCCTGCTGTAAGACTGCAGGTCCTCATCTTCCGCTTGCTGGCCCTTCGAGCGGCCCGGTGTGGGGCTTGCAAGCACCGCCCCTGCGCCACATCTTGATTTCGATGCACAATCATTTGGATGGCGGTGCAAACTGATGGGCGTGATCATCGCATTGGCAGCCGTGCTCCTGGTGCTTTTCGGCGCCGCGACAATCTTTGTGCGTGCCGACGCAGCGAGGATGGCGGACAGTCTCAGAACGCTTGGGCCCGCGCTGTTGGGCCTGATCGGCGCGACGATGCTCGTGGTCGGCCGCAGCAGCTTTGGCGGCCTGCTGATGATTGCGGCTGCAGGCTGGTATGCCTGGATGCGGGCGAGGCGACCGCCACCGAAACTTGTCGCGGCCAAACGCTCAACCGTGCGCACCGCGGCTCTCGAAATGGAGCTCGACCACGACAGCGGCAAGCTCGAAGGCCTTGTTCTCGCCGGCCATTATGAGGGGAGAATGCTGAGCGCCATGGGGATTGCCGAGCTGCAGCAACTCCATGTCGAGCTGCGGCCGGACCCGGAGAGCCGCCAGCTGCTAGAGACGTATCTTGACGGCCGTTTTCCCGTCTGGCGCAAGGACGCGCAGCCGGACAGTGGCGAAGGGCTGGGTGTTGCGCCAGGTGCGGGCGCCATGACTAAGGAGGAGGCCTACAAGATCCTTGGTCTTGAAGCGGGGGCTGCCGCGGCGGATATCCGCAAGGCGCACCGCCGCCTGATGCAGCGCCTGAACGCCGATGTCGGCGGCACGTCTGTCCTGGCGGCGCGGATCAATGAAGCCAAGGACGTCTTGCTCTCCAATCACGACTAGTCTCCTTCGACGCGGAACTTCCCGGGAGGTTCAAAAGCCGCCTATTGCTGGACGGCGTAGCACTCGATCTTCTTTCGCTTCAGGGCGTCGCAAGCTTTCCAGGCTGCGTCCTTCGAGCCGAAACCGCCGAAGCGGGCGCGGTAGTAGGTGACGCCGCCCTTGTCGAACGCGACCGTGAAGCCCGATGCGTCGGCCAGCACCTTCGGCGCCTGCCTGGTCGTCTTGTCGAGAAGCGCCTGAGCCCCCGATTGCGTCGGCGAGGACGCGACCTGCACCACCCATCCCGACGGCAGCGAGGCCGTCTTGACCGGATCGATGGCCGGGGCGGCGGCTGCGGCCGGCTCGGCGTAAGCGGCAACCGTCTGGGACGTGGCTTCGGGCTGTGATGCGGTTTCGGTCTCTGAGGTGGTTTCTTGGGGCGCGGGTGCCGGAGCCATGGCGGCCACCGCAACTGTCTTCACCTTCCTGACCTGGATCACCGGCTTGGTTTCCTCAGCGACCGGCGCGCTGTCATCGGCTGACGCGACTTCGTCGACAGCCGGTTTTTCGTCCGGAGTCGGCGCGTCATGCTTGGGC
>NZ_RZSF01000509.1:0-3346 GCF_004023325.1 Mesorhizobium sp. M1A.F.Ca.ET.072.01.1.1
AAATTATACCGCACCGTGCCCGTGGTCCTCAGGCCGATCGCGTCAATGGCGCGGTCGGGGTTGCGTTTGCCGGCTTCCGACATCAATTTCCTCTCCGGATTTTGGCCGCGTCTGACCGGTCATTGCCGGAACGCGCAAGGGACTAGCTAGGGTCAGAACCAGAAAAGGCGAATGATATCAAATCATTAATCGATTTAAAAATTTTGAAAGTTGTTTAAATCGTTTATATGTGCAAAAAATCACAGAGGTTGCCCAAAGGATTGGCAGGCTTCGTTCGTCCAATCCGGTTACGGGTGCGATCGTGTGTAGCGGCAGGCCGCCCGTGACTTCGGACAAGGCCCGTGCCACATTTTGTACCCAATTTGTCCTGCAAAAGCCCTTTCTCGACGACAGAAGGGACAGCTCATGAGGGAGCCGCTTGAAATGGCAACAATCGCGCTTGTCGATGACGACCGAAATATTTTGACTTCGGTGTCGATCGCGCTCGAATCCGAGGGCTACCGCGTCGAAACCTACACCGACGGCGCGTCGGCGCTCGAAGGCCTGGCGGCGCGGCCGCCCAACCTCGCCATCCTCGACATCAAGATGCCGCGCATGGACGGCATGGAGCTGTTGCGCCGGATGCGGCAAAAATCCGACTTGCCGGTGATCTTCCTGACCTCGAAGGACGACGAGATCGACGAACTGTTCGGCCTCAAGATGGGGGCCGACGATTTCATCCGCAAACCGTTCTCGCAGCGCTTGCTTGTCGAGCGGGTGCGCGCGGTGCTGCGCCGCACCAGCGCCCGCGAGGCGGCGGCCAAGGCGCCCAGCCAGCAGGCGCGCTCGCTCGAGCGCGGCCAACTGGTGATGGACCAGGAGCGGCACACCTGCACCTGGAAGGGCGAGCCGGTGACGCTGACGGTAACCGAGTTCCTGATCCTGCATTCGCTGGCGCAGCGCCCCGGCGTGGTAAAAAGCCGTGATGCGCTGATGGACTCGGCCTATGATGAGCAGGTCTATGTCGACGACCGCACCATCGACAGCCACATCAAGCGGCTGCGCAAGAAGTTCAAGGCCGTCGATGACGACTTCGAGATGATCGAAACCCTTTACGGAGTCGGGTACCGGTTTCGGGAAGCTTGATATATTGAATAGGCAATGGTGAATGGTGGATGGTGCGAGCGGCCCACTGGGCTCTATCGAAGCGCCCCATTTTTCCATTCGTCATGCACCATTCACCGGACAGGGACTGCTAGTTGATGGCAGTGGAAGCAGAGCGAGGCAGGCGGGCGGGCGCGGCGAAGCGCCCGTCGCGTATCGTGCCTGCATTCCTGTCGAAGATCACGGTGCCGATGCGCCGCTTCCTCGGCCACCACATCTTCTCCAGCCTGACGCGGCGCATCCTGTTTCTCAACCTGGCCGGCCTCGCCGTGCTGGTCACCGGCATCCTCTATCTCAACACCTTCCGCGACGGGCTGATCGACGCCCGCGTCGAAAGCCTGATGACGCAAGGCGAGATCATCGCTGGCGCCATCGCGGCCTCGGCGACGGTCGAGACCGACTCGATCAGCATCGATCCGGAAAAGCTGCTCGAGCTGCAGGCCGGCGAAAGCCTGGGGCCAGGCTCGGACCAGCTCGACAATCTCGACTTCCCGATCAATCCCGAGCGCGTGGCGCCGGTGCTGCGGCGGCTGATCTCGCCGACCCGCACGCGCGCCCGCATCTACGACCGCGACGCGAACCTGCTGCTCGATTCGCGGCATCTCTATTCGCGCGGCCAGATCCTGCGCTACGACCTGCCGCCTGTCGACGACGAGCAGCCCGACCTATTGGAGCGCGTCGAGAAATTCGTCTTCGACTTCTTCCGCAACAAGGACCTGCCCGTCTATCACGAACAGCCCGGCGGCAATGGCGCGGCCTTCCCCGAAGTGGTCAAGGCGCTGACCGGCAGTCCTTCGACCATCGTTCGGGTAAGCGAGCAGGGCGAGCAGATCGTCTCGGTGGCGGTGCCGATCCAGCGATTCCGCGCCGTGCTCGGGGTCTTGATGCTGTCCACCGAAGGCGGCGATATCGACAAGATCGTCGCGGCCGAACGCAAGGCGATCCTGCGCGTGTTCGGCATCGCGGCGCTTGTCACGGCCATCCTCTCGCTGCTGCTGGCCTCCACCATCGCCAATCCGCTGCGGCGGCTGTCGGCTGCCGCCGTACGGGTGCGGCGCGGCGTCAAGAACCGCGAGGAGATCCCGGACTTCTCCGACCGTCAGGACGAGATCGGCAATCTGTCGATCGCGGTGCGCGACATGACAAACGCGCTCTATGCGCGCATCGAGGCGATCGAAAGCTTCGCGGCCGATGTCTCGCACGAGCTCAAGAATCCGCTGACCTCGCTGCGCAGCGCGGTCGAAACGCTGCCGCTGGCCAAGAACGACACCTCACGCGCGCGCCTGATGGAAATCATCCAGCACGACGTGAAGCGGCTCGACCGACTGATCACCGATATTTCCGATGCGTCGCGGCTCGACGCCGAATTGGCGCGCGAGGATGCCTCGACGGTCGATCTGAAGAAGTTCATCACCGATCTTGTCGCGGTCTCGCGCGAGACGACGCGCAACAAGAAGTCGGTCGAGATCGAGCTCAAGGTCGCCAAGCTGCCGCAGGGCGTCAAAGGCTACGTCGTGGTCGGCCATGATCTGAGGATCGGCCAGGTCATCACCAACCTGATCGAGAACGCGCGTTCCTTCGTTCCCGAGGAACACGGCCATATCACCATCTCGCTGGCGCGCGCCGGCAAGTTCAACATCGTCACCGTCGACGACAACGGTCCGGGCATCAGAGCCGAAAAGATCGATCGCATCTTCGAGCGCTTCTATACCGACCGGCCCGCCGGCGAGGCCTTCGGCCAGAACTCCGGCCTCGGCCTGTCGATCAGCCGGCAGATCGTCGAAGCGCATGGCGGCACGCTGACGGCGGAAAACATCCCCGGCACCAAGCCGGGCGAGATCAAGGGCGCGCGCTTCGTGGTGACCCTGCCGGCCGAAGGCTGATCTCCGTTCCCAGACAGAAACGATCATGTCCGATCCTGCCGTGAAGCCCGAAAACATCCACGCAACGGCGATCCTGATCGGCGATCGCGGCGTCCTCATCACCGGGCCGTCCGGCGCCGGCAAGACGACGCTGGCGCTGACGCTCATCGACCATTGCCGGGTGCGCGGGCTGTTTTCGCGACTGATCGGCGATGACAGGCTGCTTGCCGCCCCGCGTCACGGGCGGCTGGTCTGCCGGGCGCCGGCCACCATCGCCGGTCTCGCCGAGGTGCCTGGCTTCATTCCGAGCCCGCTGCCGTTCGAGCCGGGCGGCGTGATCG
>NZ_RZSF01000050.1:0-29112 GCF_004023325.1 Mesorhizobium sp. M1A.F.Ca.ET.072.01.1.1
ATCATGAAGCAGACCATCAACGATCTAGGCGAGAAAGCCGTCGACCCGAAGCAGATGGCGCTGATCAACACCATGGTCGACACGCATGGCCGCTTCGGCCGCAAGAACGGCAAGGGCTTCTACGACTATCCTGCCAAGCCGGCGAAGAAGAAGCTGTGGCCGGGTCTCAAGGATCTCTATCCGCAGCTGAAGCCCGAGAAGGTCGACTACGAGGAGCTCAAAGAGCGCCTGCTGGTCACCATCGCTCTGGAGGCGGTGCGCGTCATGGAGGAGGGCATCGTCACCGATCCGCGCGAGGCGGACGTCGGCTCGATCCTCGCCTTCGGCTTCGCGCCGTTCACCGGCGGCGCGCTCTCCTACATCGACGGCATCGGCGCCAAGCGTTTCGTCAAGATCGCCAAGGGCCTGCAGAAGAAATACGGGGCCGAGTTCAAGGCGCCCAAGCTTTTGCTCGACATGGCCGAGAAGGGCGAGACTTTATACCAGCGCTTCGACCCTTACCAGAAGGGCGAGGTCAAGAAGGCCGCCTGACGAACTCCGATGTATGTCTGGGGGCGCCTCGCGCGCATGATGGCCACGGCGCGTAGCCGTGGCCCTTATCAAATCGGCGATCAGAGCCGGCTGGCCTTTCGCTGCCTGCCGACCGACATCGATTTCAACAGCCATCTCAACAATGCCCGTTACATGATGCTGGCCGATCTTGGCCGTATCGACGTTTTTCTTCGCGCCGGTCTTGTCGCGCTCGCGCGGCGGAACGGCTGGGCGCCGATGATCGGCGGGCTGCAATCGGCCTATGTGCGCGAGATCAGGCTGTGGCGCCGCTTCGAGGTGGTGTCGTCGATCGAGACCTGGGAAGGCACTTCGGTGATCGGCAAGCACCGCTTCGTCCTCGACAATGGGGAGACAGCGGCGCTGATCCTGACCACCGGCGGCGTCTATGACCGGCGCGGCCGCCGCTTTCTCGAGATTGAGGCAGTCGTCGCGGCGCTCGGCCATTCGGCGCAACCGCGCCCGCCGACCGAGCCCGAGCAAGCATTCATGATCTCGCACCGGAACCTCCGCGAGCAGGCCAAGCGGGCCTGATCGAGCAAGCGTTCAATGTTCGGCCCGGAAGGTTTTGCCCAGATCGACCGCGTCGCCAAAATAGTGCCGGAACACATAGAACAGCGGATTCCATCGCGCAGTGTCGATGTGGTTCGTTCCCGGCAAGACGATGCTGCGGTGCGCATGAACCCGCTGCACGTCTACCTCCATGATGAGGCGCGTCGAGGATGCGCCTTGCTGCTTCGCGCTGCGATGGCAGGTCAACAGGCGTGTTTCGAACTGCAGGGGGCATTCTGCGATGCGCGGCGTCCGGATCAATTCGCTGGGCTGGATCGCAAAGCCGCCTAGAGCGAACTTGTCGGCCTCATGAATGAACCCCAATTCGGCCTTGTGGGGTGGAACTGGATTCGCACCCGTGGTGCGCGCGATCCGTTCGACATTCGCCCAGAGGCTGGCCGCGGGAAAATTGAGGGTGCATTCGCCATCCCGCAGAAGATTGATGGCGCCCTGGGTCGCCGAACTCAAGCCGAGGACCACGCATGAACCCAAGGTCCACGCGGACGACATGGGTGTAATGTTGGCGGTGCCGTCATCGTTTCGGGTAACCATCAGGACGACAGGCGTCCCAAAATACAGAACGGATGGGGCGATGGATTGGTGGTTCGGCAACATGAGCAGTCCTTCGTAATTCGAGGACCGCACCCTACCAAGCTTGCGCACCGAGACGTTTCGGCCGGGGTCGAACGATGCATTGCGCACGCGGCGACATGGTCGGTGCCGGCGCTTGGCTCAGGATCGAGCCCGTCAATCTTGCGGAAGCGGCGACTTTCTCTGCAATCCGCTGTTCGCGCCGGTGGACAATTGAATGGTCGCGCGTTAGACAGCAGTGAGGCATTTTTTCCTGTTTTTCGAAGGAGAGCGGACTTGCTCTCACACGATCGCGTCTGGGCCGCAATCGATGCTCTTGCCGAGCGCTATTCGCTCTCGGCTTCCGGTCTCGCCCGCCGCGCGGGCCTCGATTCGACGGCCTTCAACAAATCCAAGCGCCTGTCCTCCGACGGCCGGCCGCGCTGGCCTTCGACTGAATCGCTGGCCAAGATCATCGAGGCCACCGGCGCCTCGCTGGAAGAATTCACCGTGCTGGTTGAGGGTCACGGTCCCTCCGCCGTGCCGCCGCCGCGTATGGCCGTGCCGCTGCTTGGCTTCGCCCAGGCCGGTGCCGGCGGTTTCTTCGACGATGCCGGCTATCCCTCGGGGCAGGGCTGGGATCTGGTCGAGCTTCCGGCGCGGGCGGCGGAAACCTCCTATGCGCTGAAGGTCCAGGGCGATTCCATGCTGCCGCTCTACCGCAATGGCGACGTGCTGATCGTCGAGCCGGGCGCGCCGACGCGCAAGGGCGACCGCGTCGTCGTCAAGACCACCGCCGGCGAGGTGATGGCCAAGGTGCTCGACCGGCAGACCGCGAAGTCGGTCGTGCTGGTCTCGCTTAACCCCGCTCACCCGGACCGCGACATCCCGATGAGCGAGGTCGAGTGGGTGGCGCGGATCGTCTGGGCAAGCCAGTAGGTCCGGGCTGGTGCGGGTCCTCCATCTTGCCCTGGCGCTTGCGGCGGTTCCGGCAATGGCGGCGCTGGTCGTCGCCGGAGGCCACTCGCTGAAGGGCAGCGAAAGCGTCGTCGCGGTCGATCAGATCGATCCGGCCAGTGCACTTCCGGGGCAAGACGCCGATGTGGTGCCTCGGGAACCGATAACTGCGGAACCGGCGACGTCCGCCATTCTGGCGCCTGCCGCGCCGCAGCCGCCGAAGCCGGTGGCGCATTCGCGGGCAATCGATCCCGACGTGGTGGCGCCACCCGAAGTGCCTGCCGAGGAACTGGAACGGGTCGAGCCGCGCGCGCCGCTCAGCGATCTGGCGCTGGCCGGTCCGCCCAGGCCGCGGAAAACGAAACTGCCGGATGGCGAGGAGGGCACCAAGTTGCTCCAGCCCGTCGCCACCGCCGCCGGCCTGATCAAGGCCAAGGATTACTCCATCGCCGTGTCGGGCATCGACATCGTCAAAGAGGACGAGACCTGCAGCGACGAAGGCAAGTCATGGGACTGCGGGGTTCGCGCCAGGACGGCATTCCGCGCTTTCCTGCGTGGCCGGACCCTGGTCTGCTCCGTGCCGCCGCAAGGCGGGCAGAAGGCCATAGCGGTCAAGTGCTGGGTCGGCAACAAGGATGTCGGTCTGTGGCTGGTGGAAAACGGCTGGGCCCGCGCGGCGCGAGGCGGTCCCTATGTCGAGGCGGGCGACAAGGCGCGCGCGGCGAGGAAAGGCATTTTCGGCGCCGCTCCGAACCTCGGCGGCCTGCCGGCATTGCCGGCCGCCACCGGCCCGGCGCCCGCCGCGCCGAGCTCCATCCTGCCGGCGGAAGATGGCGACGTTACGCCGCCAACTGACCAGCCAGGGCCCGCTCAATGAGCGCGCGCGTCTCCGTAATGCCGTAAAGCGCCGCGAAAGAACCGAAACGCGGCCCCCGTTCCTGTCCGATCAGCACCTGATAGATCATCTGGAAGAAGGCGACCGACACGCCGGGTCCGCCTTCCGGGCTCTGCTTGGAATGGTCCTGATAGCGCTCGATCCGCCGCGCGACGTTGAGCGCCGCGTTCTGGATCGCCTCGCCGTCCGCGCCCTGCGGCAGCGCGCCGAGCGCTTCCGAAAGCTTCGCCAGCGCCTCGCGCTCAACCTCGTCGGCGGCGCGATAGACCTTGGTCGGCTTCACGAAGTCGTCGAAATAGCGGATGGCATAGCCTGTCAGCCGGTCGAGCTCGGGGTGCGTCTGCGGCGTCACCCCGGACGCATGGCGCGAGATGAAACCCCACAGCACCGCCTTGTCATGCGCGTTGGAGGCGCTGACCAGATTGAGCAGCAGCGCGAAGGGGACCGGCAGGTCGATGGCCGGCGGATTGCCGTCATGCATGTGCCAGACCGGGTTGCCGAGCCGCTCCTTCCATTCCTGGCGCGGATAGGCGGACAGGAAGGCGTAATATTCGTCGACCGCCTTCGGGATAACGTCGAAATAGAGCTTCTTGGCCTGCCGCGGCCGCTGGTACATGTAGAGGCCGAGGCTCTCGGTGGGCGCATAGGTCAGCCATTCGTCGATGGTGAGCCCATTACCCTTCGATTTCGAGATCTTCTGGCCGTTCTCGTCGAGGAACAGCTCGTAGACGAAATGTTCCGGCGCGCGGCCGCCGAGGATGTTGCAGATGCGGTCGTAGATCGCCGCGTTGGTCTGGTGGTCCTTGCCGAACATTTCGAAATCGACGCCGAGCGCTGCCCAGCGCATGCCGAAATCCGGCTTCCACTGCAGCTTCACATGGCCGCCAGTGACCGGCAGCGTGGTCTCGCTGCCTTCGTCGTCGAAGGTGATGGTGCCGGCCTTGGCGTCGACATGCTTCATCGGCACGTAGAGCACGCGGCCGCTTTTCGGCGAGATCGGCAGGAATGGGCTGTAGGTCGCCTGGCGTTCTTCGCCGAGCGTCGGCAGCATCACCGCCATGATCTCGTCATAGCGCTCGGCGGCGCGCAACAGCACTTCGTCGAAGCGCCCGGACTTGTAGTATTGGGTCGCGCTGGCGAACTCATAGTCGAAGCCGAACGTGTCGAGGAAGCGGCAGAGCATCGCGTTGTTGTGGTCGGCGAAGCTCGCATAGCCGCCGCCGAACGGATTGGGCACCGATGTGAGCGGCTTGTGCAGGTAGGGCTCGAGCGCTGCGCGATCCGGCACGTTGTCGGGAATCTTGCGCATGCCGTCCATATCGTCGGAGAAGCACAAAAGCTTGGTCTTGACCTTGTCCTGCGTCAGCACGCGGAAGGCGTGCCTCACCATCGTGGTGCGCGCCACCTCGCCGAAGGTGCCGATATGCGGCAGGCCGGACGGGCCGTAGCCGGTCTCGAACAGGACGGTATCGGGAAAGTCCTTGTTCTTGTAGTGGGCAATGATCTTCTTGGCTTCTTCGAACGGCCATGCCTTGCTTTCGGCGGCGGCCGCAAGCATCTCGGCATTGAGATCGATGATGTTTGATCCCGTCATGTCACTTTCCAGGTAATCTGCCGGCCAGATGTGTCGGCTTGGGCGCGTAAAGATTTTCACCCGGTCTCTAGGCGCGACGGGCCGGAGCGTCAACGATTTGCGGCGCTTTTCCTTGCGGCGCCTCAATGGCAATCCTACGTTGAAGCCTCACCATCAAGGAGTTTTGAATGCCTTTGACGCCGCACGAAGCCCTGATCTATCTCATGGTCATCACTTCGGCGTCCGACCGCGACATGACCGATGTCGAACTGGCGCGGATCGGAGACGTCGTCCGTTCTTGGCCTGTGTTTGTCGATTTCAACAGCGACAGCCTGGTCGGCGTGGCTCAAGCCTGCCAGCAGGCCCTGCACGACAAGGACGGGCTGGAAGGCGTCCTCGCGCGCGTCGCCGATGCGCTGCCGGAGCGGTTGCATGACACCGCCTATGCCGCCGCTTTCGAGGTCGCGGCAGTCGATCTCGAAATGCGCATGGAGGAGTTGAGGGTGCTGCAGCTCATCCGACGGGAGCTTGATCTCGACACGCTCACCGTAGCGGCGATCGCCCGTGCGGCGAAGGCCCGCCTGCGCACACTGACTTAGAAAAAGCTCACCGGAAAATAGCGCAGATAGAACTCGGCGAAGGTTCCCTTGATCGAGATTTCCTGCAGCGCATAGTCGAAGGCGGCGGCCAGCGCCGGGTCGCCCGCCCTGGTGGCGATCGCCATGCCGGAGCCCAGATATTCGGGCGCCAGATAAGGGCCGCCGGCGAAGCGGCAGCAGCCGGCGGCTTCCGAGCCGCCGAGCCAGAAGGCGAATCGCATGCCGTCGCCGAAGGCGGCGTCGATCCTGCCGGCCTTGAGGTCCGCGTAGAGGTCCTCGGGCTTGTCGAAAGGCACGACCTGCACCGTGCTGAAATAGTCGCGCAGCATCTTCTCATGCGCCGAGCCGGCGATGACGCCCACCCGCTTGCTGCGCAGCTTGTCGAGGATCGGCTCGGTAAACGCCTTGGCCTTCGGCATGATGAAGCGCGCCGGGAACTGCAGATAGGAACGCGAGAAGGCGTATTTCTCGCGGCTTTCCGGCGTCGCCGCGATGCCGGCGATGATCGCCTCGCCTTCGCCTTTCCGCAGCGCGTCGTCGAGATCGTTCCAGGGCAGCGCCTGGATCTGGCATTTCTCGACGATGCCGAGTTCGGCGCAGATCGCCCGCGCTAGGTCGATGTGGAAACCCGACAGCCGGCCGGAGCCGTCGAGGAAGTTGAAAGGCGGAAAATCGGTGGTGGTGAGGAACCTCAGCCTCGGCAACGCCGAAAGATCGGGCTTCGGCAGCCGCTCCTTGGCATCCCACAGCACCGGAACCTGCGGCTCCGCCGCGCGAGTCGCGTCGGCAAATGGCAACGCTCCAATCAGCGCCGACAGCAGGGCCAGAAATATCCACCGGAATGTCACGATAGCGCTCCGCCCAATCATGTCTTCGGCTTTTCGTACGAAAACAGTGCAGGCACAATTGTTTTTGATTTCAAACGGGTGAATTCGGCGTATGGTTTAGCACGTTTGCAAGTTTCAGCGCGCGCCCGCAACGGGGGAGTCGCAGGTGTCGCGAAGAAACTTGTGGTCCGGGGTTGATGGCGAAGGGTGGTTCGGGCATCTACGATCGGTACGAAAAGCAGAAGCAACATGGGGTAGATGTTGCGATGAGCATGTTCGATAGAACTCTGGAATACATCGACCAATTACAGCACGCCAACACTGCTGCGGCAGTGTGCGAGCGGCTGCTCGGCGTCACCTCGAGTTTCGGGCTGACGGCGCTGATGGCCGGAACGGTCCCGCAACCCGGCACGCCGCGCGGCCAGCAGAAGGACCATGTGCTGCTCTGCGACTGGCCGGGCGAGTGGCTGGAGCGCTATGTGGCGCGCAACTATGTCGACCATGATCCGGTCGTCAGCCACATGAAGCAATTGCAGGCCCCGTTCCAGTGGCGGGAGGCTTCCCAGGCCATCGTCATCGACAAGAGCAGCGACGAGGTCATGGGCGACGCCCGCGAGTTCAAGCTGCGCGACGGCCTCGCCTTCCCGCTGGTCACGCTCGACGGCCAGATCGTCATGGTCTCGCTGGGTGGCGAGTCCGTTGAACTGTCGGACGTCGAATTCGGAATGGTCTCGCTGGTGTCCACCTACGCCATCGGCCGCGCCATGCAGCTTCACACGATGGCCGGCAAGGTCGTCGACCACATCGAACTCACACCGCGTGAGCGCGAATGCCTGCAATGGGCAGCTGTCGGAAAGTCCGAGTGGGAAATTTCGCAGATTCTCGGCATTTCGGAGCATACCTCCGAGAAGCACCTTCTCAACGCGAAGAGCAAACTGGGCGCCGCCAACCGTGTGCAGGCAGTCGCCGAGGCGATCAGGCGTGGCTATATTAGCTAAATCGGCCGGTGCTGGCCCAGAAACAGTCCCATGCGCATTCGCGTAATATTTTAAGCAAGGGCGAGCGGTATCCTTCTCTTAAGAGACGGCTAATACTTTCTTAACGCCAAAGCAAACTGGGCGTCGCCAACCGCGTGCAGGCGGTCGCGGAGGCGGTTAGGCGCGGCTATATTGGCGGGGTCGGTCGGTGCCGACCTAAAAATTCTTGCCTACGCGATCGCGTAATATTTTCCGGAGAGCCCGGCCGTATCTTCCTCTCAAGCCCAGGAGACGGCTAATGCTTTTTTCCCTCACAACTCAGGAATTGATGGAGCGCCCCGATCTGTGGGAAGCGGTTCACCGCCTGCGCTACAAGATCTTCGTCGAGGAGATGGGCTGGACCGATCTCGACCGCCCGGACGGCCTCGAGATCGACCAATTCGATCATGACGAGGCCGAGCATCACCTCGTCATCCGCAACGGCGAGCTAGCCGGCTATCAGCGCATGCTGCCGACGACGCGGCCGCATCTACTGACCGATGTGCTGACGGACCTCTATGAGGGGACGCCCCCCTCGGGGCCGCGAGTCTGGGAGCTGACCCGCTATGCGGTGGCGCCGGGCTTCCGTGATGGCAAGCGCGGCGTCTCGACGGTCGGCACCGAGCTGATCGCAGGTTTCGTCGAATGGGGCCTCAAGCGCAACGTCAACCAGGTCATCATCGAGTTCGAACCGATGTGGGTGCTGCGCGCGCTGCAGCTGCACTTCCTGGCGACGCCGCTCGGTTACCAGCGCACCTATGGCAACCAGCAGGTGGTGGCGACGCTGCTCACCTTTTCCGAGCATACGCTGGAGGTGGTGCGCCAGCGCCGCAACCACTTCCCGCCGGTGCTGATGAGAGGCTATCCCGGCCAGCTCGGCCTCAGACAGGCTTCGTGAGGAGGTTGTCATGAGCTTCCACCCCGAACCTGAGCTGCGCGGCCACACGCTGGTCGTCACCGTGTCCTCGCATGACGGCCGGCCGGTGCTGGACAGGCACGCCTATGCGAGCCTCGCCAGGACCTTCCACGAGGCCGCCGTCAATGACGAGGTTCGCGTGGTCGTGCTGCGCGGCCTTGCCGGCTGCTTCTGCCTCGGCGGCGACTTCTCGGAGTTCCTCGACGCCGCCAAGCACCAGCAGCTGATTGCCGCCGTCACCGATATGTTTCGCAGGCTTGCGACCTTTCCCAAGCCGGTCCTTGCCTGCGTGGACGGGGACGCCGTCGGCGTCGGCTGCACCATCCTGTTCCACTGCGACATGGTGATTGCTTCCAGGGGCAGCACGTTCAGGGTGCCGTTCGTCGATTTCGGCCTGGTGCCGGACGCGGCGACCAGCATCCTGGCGCCCCAGAAGCTCGGCTATGCCGGCGCCTTCCGCTTCTTCTGCCTGGGCGACAAGCTGGGCGTCGACGACGCCAAGGCGCTCGGCCTTGTCGGCGAGATCGTGGAAGGCAGCGCCGAGGAAATGGCCTTGGCGCGGGCAAGGCAGCTCGCCAAGAAGCCGGTTGCCGCGCTGTTGCAGACCCGCGGCCTGCTCAAGGGGGATACGGACGTTCTGTGCGACCGCATCGACCATGAGATATCGCTGTTCCAGCAAGCGCTGCAGGACGACGCCACGCTGAAGCGTTTGCAGCGGATCGCCCGCCTCGCGGCGTGACACCTTGGTGGAAAGTCTCAGCGCCGCGTACCCGAGAAGGTGCGCGGCGCTGTAATGTTGGCCGCCGGCCGCGGGCACGGTGCAAGCTATTTCTCCAGGAACGACGGGCCTTCGCCGATGATCTTCTTGTCGGGCTTGCCGACGGCGTCGAGGTCGCGGCCATCATAGGGTAAGGACAGAAGGATACGCTGGATCACCGCAAGCCGCGCACGGCGCTTGTCGTTGGCGCGCACGATGATCCAGGGCGCGAACTCCTTGTGAGTGCGCTCGAACATCAGGTCGCGCGCCTTGGTGTAGTCGTCCCATTTGCTGATGCCGGCGATGTCGATCGGCGAGAATTTCCAGTTCTTCAATGGCGACCAGCGGCGGTCATGGAACCGTTCGAGCTGCGTCTCGCGGCCGATGTTCAGCCAGAATTTGAAGAAGTGGATACCCTCGTTGCAGATCATGCGCTCGAAATGCGGCGTCTCGTCGAGGAATGTCTCGTGCTGCTCCGGGGTGCAGAATGCCATCACCGGCTCGACGCCGGCGCGGTTGTACCAGGAGCGGTCGAAGGTGACGAACTCGCCGGAGGTCGGGAAATGGTCGACATAGCGCTGATAGTACCACTGGCCATGCTCCGTCGGCGTCGGCTTGGTCAGCGCCACGTTGCGCGCCGTGCGCGGGTTCATGTACTGCCGCAGGACGAAGATCGTGCCGCCCTTGCCGGCCGCGTCGCGCCCCTCGAACAGCGCCAACACCCGTTTGCCGGTCGCCTGCAGCCAGGCCTGCGCCTTGACCAATTCGATCTGCAGCCGCTCGAGTTCCTCGTCGTACTCTTCACCCTTCATCTTCTTGTCGTAGGGATAGCCGCCGGCGGTCAGCTTGTTGTCCTCGATCCAGTCCGGCAGCACCGGGTTGTCGATGTCGAACTCGCGTTCCTTACCGCCTATCCTCATCTTGATCGGTCCTGCGGCAGGCGCCGCGTCGGCATTTCCCTCGGCTTTTTTCATCGGGACGAACCTTTTCAGCTTGCGGACTCGTGCTATGGGAGCCTCTGAGGCGTTGCGTCCGACCGGACGCGCGGTAGCACTTTGATTTTGCGCATGAACGTTCGAGAAAATCGATTCCGATTTTTGGGGGTCATGCGCGGGTCCAGTCGGCTGATCTTTCACCGACGGGAGATACGAGGCAGCGCATGGTCGATAAGGGCGCAGACCAGAAAGGCGCAACGCAGGCAGCCATAGCCCGGCTGCGGCGCAGCCGCTGGTCGCTGGCCGCGGCCCTGGTAGCGGTCCTCGGCGTCTATGGTTTCGGCGGCCTTTCGATCTTTGTGCCTCTGCTGGCCGTGGCGTTGCTGGTCGCGGCCGCAATGCTGCCGACCGCCGCCGAGCGCCAGTCAGCCGGCGGGACTGCCGCCATCGAAGTCGGCGGGTTGCAGCGGCTGTCCGGCGAATATCTGGCCGCCGCCGTTGCCGATCCGCTGATCATCTTCGACCGGACCGCCACTATCGTCCACGCCAACGCGGCCGCCTTTGCCGCCTTCGGTGGGCTGGCCCCCGGCATGTCGCTGTCGCTCAAATTCCGCGCGCCGGAAATGCAGGCTTTGCTTGACGGGATCGTCTCGGGAACTATGGCGTCCGATGTCGTCGACTACACGGAAAAGCTGCCGGTCGAGCGCACATACCGGGTGAGCGCGTCCTCGGTCGGCCATGGCACCGATCTTTACGTGCTGGTGTTCAAGGATCAGAGCGAGGCGCGCCGCATCGACCGCATGCGCGCCGACTTCATCGCCAATGCCAGCCATGAGCTGCGCACCCCGCTCGCCTCGATCGCCGGCTTCATCGAGACGTTGCGCGGGCCTGCCCGCAACGACGCGGCGGCGCGCGACCAGTTCCTGCAGATCATGCAGAACCAGACGGGCCGCATGGCGCGCCTGATCGACGACCTGTTGTCGCTGTCGCGGCTGGAGATGAAGCCCTATCTGCGGCCGGGAACCGAAGTCGACCTTCGACAGACCATCGACAGCGTCATCGACTCGCTCGCGCCGCTGGCCAACGAGAACGGCATCGCCATCGAGCGGGACTTCATCGATGGGCCGATTTCCGTGCCGGGCGACCGCGACGAGCTCTTCCAGGTTTTCGAGAACCTGCTGGAGAATGCCTGCAAATACGGCCAGTCGGGCGGGCGTGTCACCGTGTCGATAGCACACGCCGAGGACGGCCACGACCCAGGCATCGACGTGACCATAAGGGACTATGGTCCAGGCATTGCCGAGGAACACATCCCCCGCATCACGGAGCGCTTCTACCGCGTCGACGTGGAAAACAGCCGGACCCAGAAAGGCACCGGCCTTGGCCTTTCGATCGTCAAGCATATATTGACACGTCATAACGCAAGGCTGTCGATCAAGTCGGAAGTCGGCAAGGGCGCGGCGTTCACGGTTCATTTGCCGGCTCAATGATCCTATATTGGTTGGCAACCGGCATTTTCTTTTTTCTGTCATCCGGCTCGCGTATCAGCGGCAGATTGAGGGAACGCACCAGCCGGCAGAAACCGGGAAGGCATATCGATGCAGTCCGTCCACATTGTCAGTGCCTATGACGAAGAACTGAAATTCCTGTCGAAGCGTATCGCCGCCATGGGCGGGCATGCCGAGCGCATGGTCGAGCAGGCTGTCGCCGCCCTCGTGAACGCCGATCCGGGCTTGGCACAGAAAGTCATCCAGGACGATCTCGTCCTCGACGAGGGGCAGCGCGAGATCGACGACAAGGCGATCGTCATCATCGCCAGGCGTCAGCCGATGGCGACGGACCTGCGCGAGATCGTCGGCGCCATCCGCATCTCGGCCGACATCGAGCGCGTCGGCGATCTCGGCAAGAACGTCGCCAAGCGCGTCGCGGCGGTCATTGACGGCCGCCAGCCGAGCAGCCTCTTCCGCGGCTTGAAGGCGCTAGCCGATCTGGCGCTGACGCAGCTTAAGGAAGTGCTCGACGTCTATGCCTCGCGCTCGGTCGAGAAGATCGGCTTCGTGCGCGACCGCGACGACCAGATCGACGCCATGTACACTTCGCTGTTCCGCGAACTTCTGACCTATATGATGGAAGATCCGCGCAACATCACGCCCTGCACCCACTTGCTGTTCTGCGCCAAGAACATCGAGCGGATCGGCGACCACGCCACCAACATCGCCGAAACCATCTATTACATCGTCACCGGCGACCAGATGCCGGCCGAGCGGCCGAAGGGCGACAAGACCGACCAGGTGGTGTTGCCTGGCCCACTATCGGCCGGGTGACGCGGTATCGGCGACCCAAGATCGAGCAAGTGAAGGGCGGCCACTCGAATGGCTTCCCAATTTAGGCTAAGCTCCTCCAGGTGCAGCGATTTTGTCAGTCGCGTCTCGGGAGGTTTGCGATGGAGCAAGTTCGAAACCTGACCCCGGCCCTGCAGCCGACATCCGGCATTGTTGCGTCCAGCGTCTATTCCGCCGGCAAGCGCGTCGCCGACATTACGATCGAAGAGGCCGGCATATGGGCGGCAAAGCCCGGCCACGTCGTCTGGATCGGCCTGCTCGAGCCGGACCGCAACCTGCTGCTTAGGGTGCAGGCGCAGTTCCACCTGCATGATCTGGCGATCGAAGACGCCGAACATCCGCATCAGCGGCCGAAAATCGAACAGTATGGCGATGCCTTGTTCATCGTCGCCCGCACAGCGCAACTGATCGATGGCCGGGTCGCATCTCTTCGTCGGCACCGGCTATATCGTCAGCGTCAGGCATGGCCCGTCCACCTCCTACGCCGCGGTGCGCCAGCACTGGGAAAGCTGCCCGTCCTCGCTCGCCAAGGGCGAGGATTTCGTCCTCTATGCCATTCTCGACTTCATCGTCGACAACTACATGCCTGTGCTCGAGCAGATCGAGGGCGAGGTCGAGCAGATCGAGGACAAGGTGCTGCTGAAGCCGATGAGCGGTGGCGACATCGAGCGGCTCTACATGCTGCGCCGCGATCTGCTCAGGCTGCGCAACGCGGCGCTGCCGCTGGTCGAGGTCTGCCGCCGGCTGACCAGCGCCGAGCTGCCGCAGATCCATGCCGCCATGCATCCGCTGTTCCGCGACGTGACGGACCACATCCGCACCGTGCAGGAAAAGATCGACAGCCTGCGCGAGGTGCTCGCCTTCGCCTTCGAGGCAAGCCTTCTGGTCGGACAGAGCCAGGAAACGGCGATCTCCAAGAAGCTGGCCTCATGGGCGGCCATCCTGGCGGTGCCGACGGCCTTCGCCGGCATTTACGGCATGAATTTCGACGACATGCCTGAACTGAAGATGGAATACGGCTACCCGACCGTGCTGGCTGCCATCGCGCTGATCTGCGCGTTTCTGTATTGGCGTTTCAGGAAGAATGGGTGGCTGTGAAATAGCGAATAGCGAATAGGGAGCAGCCAATAGCGATAAAGAAGCTTGTGCCGGACTCGAATGCCGATGTTATTCCTATTCGATCGCTATTCGCTATTCGCTATTCACCGACTCCGCCGCCGCTCCGCCGCCGGCTGGAACGCCACCCTTGCATGGTATTTGCAGTACGGCCCGGTTTCGCCAGCGTCGTTGCCGCAGAAGCTGAAGTCTTCCGACAGCGGATCGCCGTTGGGCCATTTGCAGGTGCGCTCGGTCAGCTCGACGAGCTGCAGGTTGCGCGAGATTGGCACGACAACGTTCTCGACCGGGCGGATATAGTGGCGCGCCACCGGCTCCGCCTCGAACTGCACCTGCAGAGCGGTGGCGCCGATGGAGGCCGTCACATGACGGGCAGCGCTAGCGGCACGAGCCACGGACTTCTGCATAGAGGCGCCCTGCGTGGCCTTCTTCTGCCGTGCCGGCGCCGCGGTCGCCCGGCCGCGGCCCGAGAGTTTCAAGCGATGCACCTTGCCGATGACGGCATTGCGGCTCACACCGCCGAGCTGCGCGGCGATCTGGCTGGCGCTGAGACCCTCCGACCACAATTTCCTGAGAAGTTCGACCCGCTCGTCAGTCCAGTTCATGAGACCGCGCTCCTGCTGAGGCGTGCGGCGGCCAGAATCCTTTCCCGAGCCGGCTCTCGCCGGGCAAACAACACCACATGTACCGGGTGATTAGATCCGCCGCACGAAATCTAGTTATTTCTCGACTACAATTACCTTATGCGCTGACTCGGTGACAAGAGTCCTCAGGGCAACACCGATTCGGTTTTTACGGTTTTCCCCAACTTGCCCAACCGCTGATGGGCCGGCGTGGCGCTGGAGCCTTGCCGCGCGCTTCTGCGCGACCTTTTCGTTGACTTCATGGCCGAAAAACATGATAAGCCGCAAAGGCCGCCGCATTGGCGGCTTTTTTGATTTCCGGTTCCGGAGACGCATATAATGAGCGGTTCGGCGCTTTACGAGACTTTTGCTCGCGCACCCCTGGCCTTCGACCGCGGGGAGGGGACCTGGCTGGTCACCGACAAGGGCGAGCGATATCTCGACTTCGCCGGCGGCATCGCCGTGAACTCGCTGGGCCACAGCCATCCGCATCTGGTCGCGGCGCTCACCGGGCAGGCGGCCAAGCTGTGGCACGTCTCCAATCTCTACGAGATCCCTGAGCAGCGCCGGCTGGGCGAAAGGCTGGTCGATGCAACCTTCGCCGACAAGGTGTTCTTCACCAATTCGGGCGCCGAGGCGCTGGAATGCGCCATCAAGTCGGCCAGGCGCTATCAGTTCGTCAAAGGCCATCCGGAGCGTTTCCGCATCATCACTTTCGAGGGCGCCTTTCACGGCCGCACGCTGGCGACGATCGCAGCCGGCGGTCAGTACAAATATCTCGAGGGTTTCGGTCCGAAGGTCGAGGGCTTCGACCAGGTCGCGTTCGACGATATCGACGCCGCCGAGAAGACGATCACACCGGAAACCGCGGCGATCCTGATCGAACCGGTGCAGGGCGAGGGCGGCATCCGCCCGGTGCCGACGCAGTCGTTGAAGCGGCTTCGGCAGCTCTGTGACCGGCACGGCCTGCTTCTGATCTTCGACGAGGTCCAGTGCGGCATCGGGCGCACCGGCAAGCTGTTCGCGCATGAGTGGGCGGGCGTCACGCCTGACCTGATGGCGATCGCCAAGGGCATCGGCGGCGGGTTTCCGATGGGTGCCTGCCTCGCGACCGACGAAGCGGCGGCCGGCATGACGGCCGGCGTGCACGGCACCACTTTCGGCGGCAATCCGCTGGCGATGGCGGTGGGCAATGCCGTGCTCGACGTCGTGCTGGCCGACGGCTTCCTCGAGGACGTTCAGCGCAAGGCATTGCTGCTGAAGCAGGGACTGGCGGCGGTCGCCGACGAATTTCCCGAGGTCATCGAAGGCACCCGGGGCACCGGCCTGATGCTTGGGCTGAAATGCGCCATGCCCAACGCTAAGGTTAACATGGCGCTGCGCGACCAGCACTTGCTTGCGGTGCCGGCGGGCGACAACGTCATTCGGCTTTTGCCGCCGCTCACCGTCACCGACGAGGAGATCGGCGAGGCGCTGAAGCGCATTCGGTCGGGCGCCAAGGGCCTGACCGACGCGATCGCGGCCGAAGCCGCGAAGTAGTTTTGGAATCTGCCGATGAGCGTTCGTCACTTCACCGATCTGTCCGCCGTATCCGCAGGCGATCTGCGCATCATGCTGGACGACGCGATGGCGCGAAAGACCAGGCTCAAGGCCGGCGAGCGTTCGAAGCCGCTCGACGGCAAGGTGCTGGCGATGATCTTCGACAAGCCTTCGACGCGCACGCGCGTTTCCTTCGACGTCGGCATGCGCCAGCTCGGCGGCGAGACCATCATGCTGACCGGCACCGAGATGCAGCTCGGCCGTTCAGAAACCATCGCCGACACCGCCAAGGTGCTGTCGCGCTATGTCGATGCCATTATGATCCGCACCACCTCGCATGACCGGTTGCTGGAACTCACCGAAAACGCGACCGTGCCGGTGATCAATGGGCTGACCGACGATACCCATCCCTGCCAGCTGATGGCCGACATCATGACCTACGAGGAGCATCGCGGTCCGGTGGCCGGCAAGACTTTTGCCTGGACAGGTGACGGCAACAATGTGTTGCACTCGCTTCTGGAAGCCTCGGCGCGGTTCCGCTTCAATCTCAATGTCGCCGTGCCGGAGGGCAGCGAGCCGTTCGAGAAATATGTCGACTGGGCGAAGGCCAATGGCGGCAAGGTGAGGTTTGCCGGCTCGGCCGAAGAGGCCGTCGACCAGGCCGATTGCGTGGTCACCGACAGCTGGGTGTCGATGGGCCAGGAGCATCGCGCCCGCGGCCATAACGTCTTCCTGCCCTACCAGGTCAACGCCGCGCTGATGGCCAGGGCGAAGTCCGACGCGCTTTTCATGCACTGCCTGCCTGCGCACCGCGGCGAGGAGGTCACCGACGAGGTGATCGACGGACCGCATTCGGTGGTCTTCGACGAGGCCGAGAACCGGCTGCACGCCCAGAAGGCGGTGCTGGCCTGGTGCCTGGGCGCTTGACCGGGGTCGACTTGATCCGCGCCAACTTGATCCGGGGATGTGTGATGCCTATTTGCGGGCCATCACTGAAATCGAACGCGCTTCGACCCATGCCGCCTGGAAAGCGGGATGGATGCGCCCCGGAGTTTTGTCATGCTGGAAACGCTTTCCTTGGCTGAGCATCAACCCAAACTCGGCGAATTCGGCTTCGCCGGCGACGACCATGTCGTGCCTTACGAAGTAGCGCCCTTGGATGTGCGCGGCCGCACGGTGCAGCTCGGGCCGATGCTCGACGCCATTCTCAGCCGCCACGATTATCCCGAGCCGGTCGCGCGCCTGCTGGCGGAGGCCTGCGTGCTCACCGTGCTGCTCGGCACGTCGCTGAAATTCGAGGGCAAGTTCATCCTGCAGACCCGCACCGACGGACCGGTCGACATGCTGGTGGCGGACTTCACCACGCCGCATTCGTTGCGCGCCTATGCGCGCTTCGACGCCGACCGGCTGCAGGCGCTGATTGCCGCGGGCGGGATCTCGCAGGAGAAGCTGCTCGGCACCGGGGTCCTGGCCCTGACCATCGATCAGGGCGCACACACGCAGCGCTATCAGGGCATCGTCCAACTCGACGGCACATCGCTGGAAGAAGCCGCGCGCACCTATTTCCGCCAGTCGGAGCAGATCCCGACCGATCTGAGGATGTCGGTTGCGAAGCTGGTGACCCCGGGCCCGGGCGGGGCCCGCGAGCAATGGCGCGCCGGCGGCATCCTGGCGCAGTTCCTGCCGCAGGCGCCCGAACGCATGCGCGTGCCCGATATTTCAGGCGGCGATGGCGATCCACGAGACGTGACGCACGAACCGGCCGACAATTCCTGGCGGGAACTCTTGGCGCTGCTCGGCACCATCGAGCCGACCGAGCTCATCGATCCGACGGTGGGCGCCGAGCGGCTGCTCTATCGCCTGTTCCACGAGCACGGCGTGCGCGTCTTCCGCGGTGTGCCGGTCGCCGATCAGTGCTCCTGCTCGCGCGACAAAATCCGAGGCATTCTCGAAGGCTTCTCGGCCGAGGAGATCAAGGACTCGACCGAGGACGGCGGCATCCATGTCGCTTGCGAGTTCTGCTCGACGCAGTACGACTTCGATCCGGCGGAGTTTGCGGCGGAGTGAGAAAGCTCCGGTTCCTCGCCCCCGCTTTGCGGAGGCGGGGAACTCGAGTTCTTTAATTCACCGTCCTTTTCGTCCCCGGCATATCGAGCGAGAAAGCCGGAATGGCGACGTCGAACGTTTCGCCGCGGCCGTTGCGCATCGTATAGTGGCCGACCATGATGCCGGATGGCGTCGAGAGCGGGCATCCCGACGTGTACTGATAGCTGTCGCCGGGGTTGAGCTCCGGCTGGTCGCCGACCACGCCCTCGCCGCGCACCTCTTCGACTCGGCCACGCCCGTCGGTGATGTGCCAGTAGCGCGACAGAAGCTGCACGAACTCGTCCGACCGGTTGTCGATCGTCACCTGGTAGCCCCATACATAGCGGTTTTCGGACGGATCGGAACGGTCCTCCAGATAGAACGGCCTGACCTGCACTTCGATGTTGCGCGTCACGGCGCGATACATGAGCCACTCCGGTGCCGCAGGAAACATTTTGTCGCGCTTCGCGGTTCTACTCCGCAGCGTCGCCAGCCTGCCGGCTTTTCCACCGCAAGTGCCGACAAACAATGTCATTTAAGTGACACATGACAATGTTGGTGTGCACAAACCGTGCGGGCGACTCGGGCGCTTTGTCGAGTGATGAAACGGCCGCGGGCGGCCTTTCCGGAGTGACCAGATCTCGATGGAACTGACCCTCGCAGCCGCCTTTGCCTCCTCGGCCCTTCTTTTTTCCAACCTTGCCAGCATCCTGCTCGCGTCGTCGCGGCTGAAGGCTCGTTGCGCCATTCCCGCGCCCTCCGGCGGCCTGTCGCCTGTCTCGATCGTCGTGCCGTCGCGCGGTGTGGAGCCGTTCACGCAGGAGACGCTCGACCGCGCATTCTCGCTCGATTGGCCGCGCTACGAACTGATCTTCTGCGTCGCGCACGCCGAAGATCCCGTGGTCAAGCTGATCAACGCCGCCATCGCGCGATTTCCGAATGTTCCGGCGCGGCTGCTAGTCGGCGATGACAGGATCAGCGCCAATCCCAAGCTCAACAACTGCATCAAGGGCTGGCAGGCGGCGCGGCACGACTGGGTGATCCTCGCCGATTCCAACGTGCTGATGCCCAAGGACTATGTCCAGCATCTGATGGCGGCCTGGCGACCGGACACCGGCCTCGTCTGCTCGACGCCGATCGGCTCGCGGCCGGACGGTTTCTGGGCCGAGGTCGAATGCGCCTTCCTCAACACGCTGCAGGCGCGCTGGCAATATGCCGGCGAAGCGCTCGGCCTTGGCTTCGCCCAGGGCAAGAGCATGCTGTGGAGCAAGCCGATGCTAGATGCAAATGGCGGCATCCAGGCTTTGGCCGCCGAGATCGCCGAGGACGCGGCGGCGACCAAGCTGGTCAACAGCCTAGGCCTTCGGGTCAATCTCGTGGCCTCGCCCTTCGAGCAACCGCTCGGCCAGCGCACGCTCGCCGAAATCTGGTCGCGCCAGGCGCGCTGGGCGCGGCTGCGCCGCGTCACCTTCCCATTGTTCTTCGCGCCCGAAATCCTGACCGGTGTGGTCGTGCCGCTGCTTCTGGCGCTGATTGCGGCGGCAAGCGCCGGTGCCAGCCTGCCCACGACCGCGCTCTGCGTGCTGGCGATCGCCTATGTGCCCGAATGCATGCTCGCCTGGTCAAAGGACTGGTATCTGTCGCCGCGCAGCGTCACCGCGATGATCGTGCGCGACGCGATGCTTCCCGCCATCTGGGCGCGCGGCTGGCTTGGCGGAGCCGTCGAATGGCGTGGCAACGCAATGACAATCCGCAACAGCGGGATGACTGAACTCGAAGAGATTGCTTGAGCCGGCTGCGGCTCAAGCGCGCTCTTTGCAGCCGTGGCGGTTCATTCCTTCGCCGCCTTGAGCGCCTGTTCGATGTCGGCGAGCAGGTCGTCGGTATCCTCCAGCCCGACGGAGAGCCTGAGCGTGCCTGGTCCGATGCCGAGCTCGGCGCGCGCCTCGTCGCTGAGGTTTTTGTGCGTCGTCGTCGCCGGATGCGTGATCAGGCTCTTTGCGTCGCCGAGGTTGTTCGAGATCAGTACGATGTCGAGCGCGTTCTGCAAGGCGAAGGCCGCCTGCTTGCCGCCCTTGACGTCAAGGCAGATCAGCGTCGAGCCGCCCGACATCTGCTTCCTGACGATATCCGCCTGGGGATGGTCGGCCCGGCCCGGATAGATGACGCGGGCGATCTCCGGCCGGCCGGCCAGGAAGTCCGCGATCTTGCCGGCGCTTTCGGTCTGCTGGCGCACGCGCAGCGGCAGCGTTTCGAGGCCTTTCAGCAGCGTCCATGCGTTGAATGGCGACAGGCTCGGGCCGGTGTGCCGGAAATAGTCGTGCAGGTTCTCGTCGATCCACTTCTTGTCCGACAGGATGACGCCGCCGAGGCAGCGGCCTTGTCCGTCGATATGCTTGGTCGCCGAGTAGACCACGATATGGGCGCCGAGCTGCAGCGGCTTCTGCTGCAGCGGCGTGGCAAAGACGTTGTCGACGATCACGCGCGCGCCGATCGAATTGGCTAAAGCGGCGACAGCGGCGATATCGACCACTTCCAGCGTCGGGTTGGTCGGGCTTTCCAGGAAGAACAGCTTGGTGTTCGGCCTGACCGCTTTTTCCCAATTGGCAATGTCGGTGCCGTCGATCAGCGTCGCCTCGATGCCATAGCGCGGCGCCAGCGTCTCGACCACCCAGCGGCAGGAGCCGAACAGCGCCCGCGCCGCAACGATGTGATCGCCGGCCTTGACGCTGCAGAGCAGGGCGGCGGACACGGCGGCCATGCCGGAAGCGGTGGCGCGTGCGTCTTCCGCGCCTTCCAGCGCGCACATGCGCTTCTCGAACATATCGACGGTCGGGTTGGCGTAGCGCGAATAGATGAAGCCGGGTTCCTCGCCCTTGAAGCGGGCTTCCGCTGCCTGGGCCGTCTCGTAGACATAGCCCTGGGTGAGATACATCGCCTCGGCGGTCTCGCCGAAGCCGGAACGCAGCGTCCCGCCATGCACGAGTGCCGTCTGAGGTTTCCAGTTACGCGTCTTGGTCATCGCCCTGCTTCCAAACACAAAAAAACCGGCCGCGACGTCGCAACCGGTCCATACGGCCTTGCGGCCCGACGGTCCTTTAGCGACTTGTTTAACGTGGCTGCAAGCCGACCGGCCAAATCACCACGGGATAACGACCCTTTAGACCCGCACCGCGCTTGCGTCAATTGCCGGCTTGATTAAGAGGTTTGTACCAGGCAGCTTCCGCAAAAGTGTCCCGCGGTTTTGCGACAGGAAACTGCGACGACAATGACTTCGCCCGGAGCCAGACATTGCGGCAGACAGGCATTCTTCCCGATCAGGACATCGCGGCGCTCTTCCAGTCGGGCGCGCTGAAGTCGCCGCGCGCGCTCGACACCAACCAGATCCAGCCGGCCAGCCTCGATCTCAGACTGGGCGACAAGGCCTTTCGCGTGCGCGCCTCCTTTCTGCCCGGTCCCGATCATCTGGTGGCCGACAAGCTGGACCGGCTGAAGCTGCATGAGATCAATCTCGCCGAGGGCGCGGTGCTGGAGACGGGCTGCGTCTACATCGTGCCGCTGCAGGAAGGCCTGGCGCTGCCGGCGGAAGTCTCGGCTTCGGCCAACCCGAAGAGCTCGACCGGACGACTCGACATTTTCACGCGTGTCATGACCGACCGCGGCCATGAGTTCGATAAGATCGCCGCCGGCTATCATGGCCCGCTCTATCTCGAGGTCAGCCCGCGCACCTTCCCGATCGTCGTGCGCGCCGGCTCGCGCCTGTCGCAGATCCGCTTCCGCACCGGCAACGCGGTGCTGTCGGAGAATGAGTTGCGTGACCTCCATGACGCCGAGATGCTGGTTGCGACCGAGCCGCCCAACATCTCCGGCGGCGGCATTGCGCTCTCTATCGATCTCGACGGCGACAAGGACGGCCTGGTCGGCTATCGCGGCAAGCACCACACCGGCCTCGTCGACGTAGACAAGCGCGCCGCTCAGGATGTGGTCGACTTCTGGGAACCGCTCTACAAGAGCGGGGCCGGCGAGCTCGTGCTCGACCCGGACGAGTTCTACATCCTGGTCTCTCGCGAAGCCGTGCACGTGCCGCCGCTCTATGCCGCCGAGATGACGCCATTCGATCCGCTGGTCGGCGAGTTCCGCGTCCACTATGCCGGCTTTTTCGACCCGGGCTTCGGCCATTCCGCCGCCGGCGGCAGCGGCAGCCGCGCGGTGCTTGAAGTGCGCAGCCACGAGGTGCCGTTCATCCTCGATCACGGCCAGATCGTCGGCCGCCTCGTCTACGAGCATATGCTGAAGCGGCCGCAGGCGCTCTATGGCAGCGAACTGGGTTCCAACTATCAGGCGCAGGGACTGAAGCTCTCCAAGCATTTTCGCGCCGCGCGCTGATCGCCAGGCTGTGCTTGCCCGGCCTCGCGTGCCGTGCTTGGCTGCGTCCGACAATGTAGCAACTGAACGCAAGGGGATGAAAATGCAGATATCCAGATGGATCCTGTCGGCCGCGGCCGCCGCCATGCTGGCGCTCGGCGTCGGTTCGGTAGACGCGGCCGAAAGGATCAAGATCGGTACCGAGGGCGCCTATCCGCCCTTCAACACCATCACGCCGGACGGCAAGGTCGAAGGCTTCGACATCGACATCGCCAATGCGCTCTGCGCGCAGATGAAGGTCGAATGCGAGATCGTCACTCAGGATTGGGATGGCATCATTCCGGCCCTGCAGGCCAAGAAATTCGACGCCATCATCGCCTCGATGAGCATCACCGAGGAACGCAAGAAGCAGGTCGCCTTCACCCACAAATACTACACCACGCCGCTTGCGCTGGTCGCCCTGAAGGACGCCGACATCGCCTCGACCCAGCCGGCCTCGCTTGCCGGCAAGACGGTCGGTGCCCAGGCCTCGACCACCCAGGCCAACTACGCCCAGGACGTCTACGCCAAGGCCGGCGCCGAGGCGAAGCTCTATCCGACCCAGGAAGAGGCGGTCACCGATCTGCTCAACGGCCGTCTCGACGCCGTCATCTCGGACAAGTTCGTGCTGGTCGACTGGATGAAGAAGGCGAGCGACGGCTGCTGCAAGCTGGTCGGCGACGTCAAGGGCACCGAGACCGAGGCCGGCATCGCCGTGCGCCTGGAGGACACCGCCCTGCGCGACCGCCTCAACGCGGCAATCGACGCCATTGTTGCCGACGGCACCTACAAGAAGATCCAGTCGAAGTATTTCGATTTCGATATTTATTGAGCTTGAAGCTGCCAATCTCCCCCCTCGTGGGGGAGATCACGCTCTCACCTTACAGCGCCTTCACCGCCACCTTCACCGGCTTCTCGATCTCGAGCGGGTTGCGCAGCGGCAGGCCGAAATCCTTGGCCTCGATCTCGAACGTGTCGCCTTCCTCAGTCCTGATGCCGTCGGCGAAGGAGAGCGTGGCGGTGCCGAACATGTGCACATGCACGTCGCCAGGCTGGCGGAAGGCCGAATATTTGAAGTGGTGATGCTCGAGATTGGCGATCGTGTGCGACATGTTCGCCTCGCCGGACAGGAACGGCTTTTCCCAAAGCACTTTGCCGTCGCGCCAGATTCGTGAAGAGCCCCTGATGTCGGCGGGCAGCTCGCCTATCAGGATTTCCGGTCCGAACGAGGCGTTGCGCAGCTTGGAATGGGCGAGGAACAGGTAGTTCACGCGCTCGGTCACATGGTCGGAAAACTCGTTGGACAGCGTGAAGCCGACGCGGAACGGCGCGCCGTCGTCGCCGATGACATAGATGCCGGCGATCTCCGGCTCCTCGCCGGCGTCCTGCGCGAAGGCTGGTGACATCAGCGCGGCACCGGGCGCCACCGCCATGGTGCCGTTGCCCTTGTAGAACCATTCCGGCTGCACGCCGATCTCGCTCTTGGCCGGCTTGCCGCCCTCCAGCCCCATGCGGAACATCTTCATGGAATCGGTGAGTTGCTCCTCGCCGTCGCTGAGCTTCTTGTGCATGGAATCGCGCGTCGCGGCGGAGCCGAGATGTGTAAGCCCGGTGCCGGTAAGGTGGAGATGCGCGGGATCGGGGTGATTGATTGGCGACACCAGGCGTCCCTTCTTGTAGGCGGCGTCGAGGTCGACCGTCTCGCCATAGCCCTTGCGCTCGATCAGCGCCTCGAGCCCAGTGCCGGTGCGGGCTGCCTCCATCGCCAGCGAATAGACGCTGCGCGCGCCGTTGATGATCCGGGTCTTGCCGCCGCTGCGGGCAACAACGCGGATCGTCTCGGCGTCATCGAGGATCTGGGAAATCAGCATGATGAACCCTCTCTCTTTTGCCTTGGCCCGGCTGCCGATTGGCAAGCCCTGACCAGCGCGGCCCGGAACCGATCCGCGCCACGGTTGAAACTATTCGTCCGGATTGCACTCGCGAGCCTGGTCCTTCCAGGACTTCTTCGCGCCGACGGGTTGCCGGCAGCTTCGCGATCTAGAACCCGTATGCCTCCTTAGTCCTTGCCTCCGGCCTCTACGCCTTGTTCTTGTTGTAGACGTCGAAGATGACGGCACCAAGCAGCACCAGGCCTTTGACCACCTGCTGCCAGTCGACATTGACGCCCATGATCGACATGCCGTTGTTCATCACGCCCATGATGAAGCCGCCGACCACGGCGCCGATGACCTGTCCGACACCGCCCATCGCCGAGGCGCCCCCGATGAAGACGGCGGCGATCACGTCGAGCTCGCTGCCCAGACCGGCGGCCGGGACGGCCTGGCCGAGGCGAGCGGCGATGATCAGGCCGCCGAGCGCCGACAGCACGCCCATGTTGATGAAGACGAGCAGCGTCAGCCTTTCGGTGTTGATGCCCGACAGCTGCGCCGCCTTGGCGTTGCCGCCCATCGCATAGATGCGGCGGCCGATGGTCATGCGCTTGGTGACGAAGACGAACAGCGAGATCAGCACGCCCATCACCAGAAGCACCACCGGCAGGCCCCTGTAGCTGGCGAACTGGAAGACCAGGAACAGCGCCAGCGCGCTGCCGACCAGCGTCTTGACGACGAACAGCGGGAAGGGCTCGGCCTCATAGCCATGCCGTTCGCGCTTACGCCGTGTCCTGAAGCCGAAATAGGCATAGGCCAGCACGGCGACCAGACCGAGCACGATCGTCGTCATGTGCAGCGTAAGGCCGCTGCCGACGATGGTCTTGCCGGCGGCATTCACCGTCGGCGGAATGAGCGTCAGCGGGCCGATGACGTCGGGGATGAAGCCGGAGCTCAACGCCTTGAAGCTGTCGGGAAGCGGGCCGACCGAGGAGCCGCCGCCAAGCAGTGCCTGGCAGATGCCGCGGAAGATCAGCATGCCCGCCAGCGTCACGATGAAGCTCGGTATTCGGTGATAGGCGATCCAGTAGCCTTGCGCCGCGCCGATAAGCGCACCGACGATCAGGCAAATGATAGAGACCACCAGCGGATTGCTGAATACACCGAGCGGCCAGATGACCATCATCATTGCCGCAAGCGCGCCGATGAAGCCGGCGACCGATCCCACGCTGAGATCGATATAGCCGGCGACGATCACCAGCAGCATGCCTAGCGCCATCACGATGATGAACGAGTTCTGCTGCACCAGGTTGCTGAGGTTGACCGGTTTGAACAGCGTGCCGGACGTCGTGTACTGGAAGAACAGCATGATGACGATCAGCGCGATGATCAGTCCGTATTCGCGCAGGTTCGTCGTCAGCGCCGAAACGGCGACGCGCGGACCATGCTTGACGTCTTCGGCGACGCCGCTCTGCGGCGCGGGAGCGCTTTCTGTGCTCATGAGGCTTTTTTTCCTTCTCCCCGAACGATGGCGCGCATGATCTTTTCCTGGCTGGCGTCGCCTGCCGCCATTTCGCCGACGATACGCCCTTCGTTCATGACATAGATGCGGTCGGTGATGCCGAGCAATTCCGGCATTTCCGACGAGATGACGACGATTGCCTTTCCCTCGGCGGCGAGGCGGGCGATGATCGTGTAGATTTCGTACTTGGCGCCGACGTCAATGCCGCGCGTCGGTTCGTCGAGGATCAGCACTTCCGGGTCGGCGAACAGCCATTTCGACAGCACCACCTTTTGCTGGTTGCCGCCCGAAAGATTGCCGGTCAGCTGATAGACGCTGGATGCGCGGATGTTGGTCTTCTTGCGATAGTCGTTGGCGACGCTCATCTCGCGCATGTCGTCGATGACGCCGCGGCTGGAGACGCCTCCCAAATTGGCCAGCGTCACATTGTGCTTGATGTGGTCGATGAGGTTGAGGCCAAAGGTCTTGCGGTCCTCGGTGACATAGGCGATCCGGTTCTCCACCGCCTTGCTCACCGTCGAAAGATCGAGAGGCTTACCCCTGAGCAGGACCTCGCCGCTGATATGCCTGCCGTAGGAACGGCCGAACAGGCTCATCGCGAATTCGGTGCGGCCGGCGCCCATCAGCCCGGCAATGCCGACCACCTCGCCCTTGCGCACGTTGAGGTTGACATTCTTGATCACCTGCCGCTCGGCGTGGATCGGATGGTACACCGACCAGTTTTTCACTTCGAAAATAACCTCGCCGATCTGCGGCTCGCGCGGCGGGTAGCGGTCGTCGAGCGAGCGGCCGACCATCGAAGTGATGATCCGGTCCTCGCTGATGTCCTTCCTGGGCAGGGTCTCGATGGTGCGCCCGTCGCGGATCACCGTCACCTTGTCGGCGACGCGGTTCACCTCGTTGAGCTTGTGCGAGATCAGGATCGAGGTCATGCCCTGGCGCTTGAACTCGAGCAGAAGATCGAGCAGCGCCTGGCTGTCCTTTTCGCTGAGCGAGGCGGTCGGCTCGTCAAGGATCAGCAGCTTCACTTCCTTGCTGAGCGCCTTGGCGATCTCGACCAGTTGCTGCTTGCCGACGCCGATATTGGTGATCAGCGTCTTGGGATCTTCCTTCAAGCCGACTTTGTCGAGCAGGGCCTTGGTGCGCTTCTCGTTGGCGTTCCAGTCGATGACGCCGTAGCTGGAGTGCTCGTTGCCCAGGAAGATGTTTTCCGCGATCGACAGCATCGGCACCAGGGCAAGTTCCTGGTGGATGATGACGATGCCGATATGCTCGCTGTCATGGATACCCTTGAAGTGGCATTCCTGACCGCGAAAGACGATCTCGCCTTCATAGGTACCGGTCGGGTAGACGCCCGACAGCACCTTCATCAGGGTCGATTTGCCGGCGCCGTTCTCGCCGACGATGGCGTGGATCTCTCCTTCCTCGACGCTGAGGTTCACGTTCGACAGCGCCTTCACGCCGGGGAACGTCTTGGTGATGTCGCGCATCTCCAAAATCGTCGAGCTCATCAGGAATTCCGCTCCCTGGCGCAGGCCTTCCGTTTCCGGAAAACGTTATGCGCGAAATCAACATACTGCAGTCTGGCTCGCGCCGCGATGGCGCATGGCGCTGCAGAAGCCGGCAAAAACAATACCGGGGTCGCTTCTGAACGAAAAGGGGCCCTGCGTCGCGCAGGACCCCTCCCTTAAAGGCTGGATTACTTCAGCTCTTCGGCCTTGATGTAGCCGGAGTCGACGACCAGCGCCTTGTAGTTCGACTTGTCGACCTCGTGCGGCGTCAAGAGAATCGAGGGAACGACCTTGACGTCGTTGTTGTAGGTCTTGGTGTCGAGGCCGTCGGGCTTGCCGCCGGAGAGCACCTTGTCGACCAGCTGCACGGTGGCCTTGGCCAGCTCGCGGGTGTCCTTGAACACGGTCGAATACTGCTCGCCCGAAATGATCAGCTTGACCGAGGCGGTCTCGGCGTCCTGACCGGTCACGATCGGCCAGGGCTGAGCATCCGTGCCGTAGCCGACAGCGCGCAGCGAGGCGGTGATGCCGCGCGACAGGCCGTCATAGGGCGACAGAACGCCATCGACGCGGCTGCCGTCCGAGTAGTTGGCCGAGAGCAGGTTGTCCATGCGGGCCTGGGCGGTGGCGGCGAGCCAGCGCAGTGTGCCGACCTTGTCCATGCCCATCTGGCCGGACTTGATCTTGATCGAGCCGTCGTCGATCAGCGGCTGCAGGACCGACATCGCGCCGTTGTAGAAGAAGAAGGCGTTGTTGTCGTCGGGCGAGCCGCCGAACAGCTCGACGTTCCACGGCTTGGTGTTCGGGAAGCGCTCCTTGAGGCCCTTGACCAGGGAATTCGCCTGGATCACGCCGACGCCGAAATTGTCGAAGGTGGTGTAGTAGTCGACATTCGGGGTCTTCTTGATCAGCCGGTCATAGGCGATGGTGACGACGCCTGCGTCATTGGCCTTCTGCAGCGCATCGGCCATGGTGGTGCCGTCGATCGAAGCGATGATGAGCGCTTTCGGGCCTTTCGTGATCTCGTTTTCCAGCTGGCTGAGCTGGTTCGGGATGTCGTCCTGCGCGTATTGCAGGTCGACCGTGTAGCCCAGCGCTTCGAGCTGGGACTTGACGGCGTCGCCGTCGTTGATCCAGCGCTGCGAGGTTTTGGTCGGCATCAGCACGCCGACGAGACCCTTGTCGGCGGCGTGCGCCGAATAGGTCGTGGCGGCAATGCCAAGGGCCGCGACGGCGGCCAGCGTCTTGATGATCTTCACATTTACTCTCCCTGGTTGATGGACGCGACACCTCGGGGCTTCGCGGGCCGCGCAGTCGAACAGGAGCGCAATCGCGCCTCTGTCGGCTTTATCGATCTCCGGTATCCTCCCAATCGGCCCGCGACGCAGTTTCAATCGATACGATTTTGCTCGTTGCCGATCGCTGCGTCTCGGAACGCGCGAAGGGTGTGTCCCTTTGACATAACTGTCAAATGCGATCTTTGCTGGTTGCTATACCGAAACTGGTATGATTTAGCGTAGCGCAGAGAACTGCCGGAGAGGCTGGGAAATCATGGCGGCGCTGCGCGATCCTGATACGATTTCAGGAAATTACGAGAAGCTTCCGGGGGACGGTGAAACGCTGCTGCGCAGCGGCCTGAGCCTGCGCCATATGCGGATGATCGCCGCGCTCGACGATCACGGACGGGTGAGCGCCGCCGCCCAGGTTATGAATATTTCCCAGCCGGCGGCCTCGCGCATGATTGCCGAGATGGAGGCGGTGCTCGACGTGAAATTATGCGAGCGGCTGCCGCGCGGCGTGACGCTGACCCCTTACGGTCAGGCGCTCGCCAGGCGCGCCCGCTCCATCCTGCTCGAAATGCGCGAAGCCGACCGGGAGATTTCGGAGCTCAAGGCAGGCAAAGGCGGCTCGGTGTTTCTCGGCGCCGTGACCGCGCCGGCGATCGAGCTGGCG
>NZ_RZSF01000510.1:0-3283 GCF_004023325.1 Mesorhizobium sp. M1A.F.Ca.ET.072.01.1.1
CCTTGCCTTGATGCGGGTCAGGGATTGGTATTGAAGGCTCGCAGAGTCACTTTGCAATGACTGGATCCGGGCGCAGCGACGCGCAGCGGAAGAATGATCCTCTCCTCAGCAACTGGAAAAGACTTTCATCGGCTTCGTCAACAACGCGCAAAGCGCATGTTGGCTTGCTGCCGGCACGGCCTCAAATCGTACGTGTGGACGCTAGGCGGTTTGGCAGTCTCAGCCATTGTTCGACCGCCGCATCTTTGGCAGTCCGCTGAGACAAGGCCCAACCAGCGACGAAGGTGCCAGTGACCAACGTGTCCCCTGCTCCCGCTCATCTCGGGATCCGTCTGAAGGGTGGGCTGCGCCATCACTATGTCCAGGTCGGGTCGTCAGGACCGCCCATCGTCTTCGGATTTCTCGATTCCTGGCGGAACTTCCAGGCGACGTTCGCAAGGCTTAAACGGCCCCGGCGACTGATGACCAACGCAGTTCATGTCGAAGGCGTTGAAGCGTATCTGGCGGTCATCGGCGGCCTCGCAATCTTCTTTATGGAATTGATAGAGAAAACTTCTTCTCCAGTAGACTTGGCCAGTGTCGTGCGGGCGCTCCCGTGAAGCTGTCATGTGCATGGGTCTTACAACGGGCTGCGCCCGATCCGCCACTGATAGGGTGGTGGCGTGCCATTGACCGCGTAGTCGCCGACGATGCGATCCTTGTAGATACGTGGGTTGTGCGAAGACAGGGTACGAGCATTGCGCCAATGGCGATCGAGGCCGATCGGCTTTCTGGTCGAGGATGCGCCCAGTGCATCGAAGATAATCGTGGACGCTTGAAGGACCAGATCCGTGACGACCGTCACCGCCTGCGATGTCTCGAGTTCGGCGATGGCGTTGGCCTTCTCCTCGGTATCGGCATCGCCGGCAAAGTGTGCCTGATAAGCGCGTTCGATCGCTTGCGCGACCTGCAAAACAATGGCGCCGGCCGCATAGGCGTTGCTGCGAATGCGGCCAACGACCTGAAGCACCTGCGGATCCTGGCTCGAGCATGGGCCGGCGCCATTGGAGTATGAGCGATTGGGGGCGGCGACGGCGGCAGCGGTCTCGTTGGCGATCGCCCGGCCGATGCCGGCAAGGGTGGCAAGATGCACCAGCTGGTAGAAGGCGGCGCCATAGCGGAACTTGTCATCGTCGACGACGACGTCGTCCGGATCGACCGCGGCATCAGTGAAGATCGTGGTGCCGCTGGCCGTGAGCGTCTGGCCAAAACCGTCCCAGTCATCGATGACATTGACGCCCGGATCGTCGCGGCGCACCTGCAACACGATGCCTTTGCCGTCGAGCCCCGTCGCGCCGACATCGATCCAGTCGGCGAACAGCGAGCCTGTGGTGTAGTATTTGGTGCCGTTGAGCACCAGCCTGTCACCCTTGTTCGAGATGCGAGTCGAGAAGACATCCTGTTTGGCATCGCCGATCTCGGTCCAGGCATTGCCAGCGATCTCGCCACGGGCAATCCGCTCCGCCCAGCGCTTGCGGCTCTCGCCGGCGGTCTTGTTGACGACATCCTCGACAAATCCAAAATGACCGCGCAGCGCCTGGGTGATGTTGGAATCCGCCGCCGACAGTTCGATCAGAATATTGGCGAGTTCGGGCAGCGTCGCGCCAAGACCACCTTCGGCTTCGGGTATGCGCAGCGCGCCGAGGCCCGCCTGCTTCAGCCTCGCAATCTCTTCTGCCGGCAGTTCGCGGCCAAGCTCGCGCTCGACCGCGCCGGCAGCGATCTGTGCAAAGATCGGCCGGAACCGTTCGGCCAGTGTCTCATAGCGGGCGCTGGGGCCTGCGCCCCAGGCGCTGTCGATCTGTGTCATTTTGCATTGTCCTGAAGTTGGCCGTCCCACCCGGCACGGGCGAGGCGGTCAGTGTGGTTTGGCGAGGTCGGCACCGCCCAGGTAAAAGTCCTGGACATCTTCACGGGCTCGCAGTTCCTCTGCCGTTCCCGACAGGACAACACGGCCGTTTTCGAGGATGTAGCCGTAATCGGCATAGCGAAGCGCCAGATTGGCGTTCTGCTCGGCCAGCAGGAAACTGACGCCCTGCTCGCTGTTCAGAACGCGGATGATCTCGAAGATTTCCTGCACGATGATCGGCGCGAGGCCCATTGAAGGCTCATCCAGCAACACAAGGCTAGGCTTGGTCATCAACGCACGGCCGATGGCCACCATCTGCTGTTCGCCCCCGGAAGTCAGGCCGGCCTTGACCTTGCGCTTCTCCTTGAGGCGGGGAAACCATGTGTAGATCCGTTCGACGTCGCGCTGCAGGTCTGCCCTGCCCGGCTTGCGCAGGAAGCCGCCGGAGAGGATATTTTCTTCGACCGTCAATTGCGCAAAGCAATGACGACTTTCCAGCACCTGCACGACGCCTTTGGCGACGAGCCGGGACGCCGAGAGGCCGCTGACCGGCTCGCCCTGCCAGAGGATGCTGCCGCGGCTGACCTTGCCGCGCTCTGGTCCAAGCAGATTGGAAACCGCCTTCAACGTTGTGGACTTGCCTGCGCCATTGGCGCCGAGCAGGGCAACGATCTTGCCTTGCTCGACCTTGAGCGACACGTCGCGCACAGCAAGGATCGCCTGACCGTAGAGCGCTTCCATATTCTGGATCTCGAGGAAGCTTGTTGCTGCAATGGTCATGGGTCGATCCCTGTCTGCGCGGGTTGATGTCAGTTCGTTGCAACGCGGGGCTCGATGCCCTTTTCCTTGGCGTAGGCGGCTGCCTTTGCCTTGATGACGTCGGCAAACAGCGAGGCGTCGGCCTTTATCCAGTCGGTCCTTGTGTCCCAGGACTGGCCGTCCACTGGATGATCTTGGCGGCGATGGTTTCGCCTTTGTGGTTGTCGATGGAGGTTTTCAGCGGGCTGATGAGGCCTTCCGCGCCAAGCTCGGCGATCCGCTTCTGATCGATGTCGAGATGTTCGAGCGCCCACTGGCCTTCGGCGGCGGTCAATGGCCTGTTGCCGAACTTCTTATGCCCGGTGCGCAGCGCCTCGACGAAGGTGATGGCTTCGATCACGCCGTAATTGTAGTAAACCGTGCCGAACTTCGAATTGTCCTTCAGGTCGGACTTGCCCTTGTCGAGGATGTCCGCCTTGAGCGTCTTCAAGATGCCGTAGTCGGTGCCCGGCGGGAAGACGGAGACGGCGAGGTAGCCGTTAGCGACAGCACCCGCCGGGCGAGCGTCGTCTTCCGAACCGCTCCAGATATCGCCGATGATGCGATCGGCGGGGGAGCCGGCGCGCGCCCGGCGGG
>NZ_RZSF01000511.1:0-3270 GCF_004023325.1 Mesorhizobium sp. M1A.F.Ca.ET.072.01.1.1
TCTCACATCCGCGCGATGACGAAGAACGATCTGCCAGCCGTCTCGCGGCTGCTGGGAGGATCCTGGCGGCGGACCTATTCGCCGATCATGGGTGAGGAAACCGTGGCCCGGCTCTCCGACGAAAAACATGCGCCCGACCAGCTCGCCGAAGAGCTCGCCGACGACAACAAGATGTCGTTCGTGGCCGAGCGGACCGACGGCTCGATCGCCGGCTATGCGATGGCAGCGATGGACGAGAGGGGCGATGTCATGCTCGACCGGCTGCATATCGAGCCGGAAGAGTTCGGCAGCGGCCTCGCCGTCGACCTCTTGCACGCGGTGCTTGCTGCCCATGCCGGCATTCCAAGCATCGCCCTGGAGGTGATCGAGGGCAATGAGCGGGCGATCGCCTTCTACCGCAAGCACGGCTTCGAGGTGGTCGAGCGCCGGCCGGCCGCACATGGCGTCGGCGGCCATGCCTCGTTGATCATGCGCCGAATGCTGCCGATGGCTTGACGCCGCGCTGGACGCATCGCGTCCCGGCATTATAATTTCGCGGGTGCTAATTTCTTACCGGAGACAGATGAATGAGCCTCGGCAAGCAGAAACTCGGCAGCCAGGGGCTCGTCGTGTCGGCCATCGGCCTCGGCTGCATGGGCATGAGCCAATCCTACGGCCCGGCCGACGAAGCGGAGTCGATCGCGACGATCCACCGGGCGATCGAGCTTGGCTGCACCTTCCTCGACACGGCCGAGGTCTACGGGCCTTTCATCAACGAGGAGCTGCTTGGACGCGCGCTGAAGGGCCGGCGCGACGAGGTGACGATCGCGACAAAATTCGGCTTCCGCATCGTCGACGGCAAGCAGGATGGCACCGGGCGCGACAGCCGGCCGGAGCATATCCGCGAGGTGGTCGAGGCTTCGCTCACGCGGCTCGCGACCGACCGCATCGACCTGCTCTATCAGCACCGCGTCGATCCTGACGTGCCGATGGAGGATGTCGCGGGCGCGGTCGGCGAGTTGGTGGCGGAGGGCAAGGTGCGCTTCTTCGGCCTGTCGGAGGCGGGGATATCCAACATTCGCCGCGCCCATGCCGTGCACCCGGTCTCGGCGCTGCAGAGCGAATATTCGCTGTGGGAGCGCAACCTCGAGCCCGAGATCATCCCGGCGCTTGCGGAACTGGGCATCGGGCTGGTGCCGTTCGCACCGCTCGGCCGCGGTTTCCTCGCCGGCGACGTCAAGCGGGCGGAAGACTATCCCGAAGGCGATTTTCGGCGCGGCGACCCGCGCTATCAGGGCGAAAATTCCGACGCCAATGTCGCCGCCGCCGCTACGGTCCGCGAGATCGCCGTCGCCAAGGGGGTCAAGCCCGGCCAGGTGGCGATCGCCTGGCTGCTGGCCAAGGGGCCGGAATTCGGCATCGACATCGTGCCGATCCCCGGCACCAAGCGACGGACTTATCTGGAGGAGAATGTCGCCGCCGCCGACATCAAGCTCGATGCCACCGAGATGTTGGGGCTCGACATGGCGCTGACGCCTGAGAAGGTATCGGGGCCGCGGTATAACGAGCGGACGATGTCGATGGTGGATCGGTAGGGGTGAGGTAATCTCCCCGCTCTGAGGCCCTCAAGGGGGGAGATCAGCTCGGTCGATCCTACTGCTTATTGCAATCCGCCAGCGCCGCCATCGCCTTCTTGGCCTCGGCCTCGCTGGCGTATCTCTTCTTGCCCAGATCGACGACCAGCGTTCCGTCGGGCTTCTTCGGCACGATCTCGCACTGTTTCGAAACGGCGTCCCTGGCGACCCACCATTCCGCGGCCGCGACAGCAGGCAGGCTGGCAATGCCGGTAGAGAGGATAGCGATAGCGATGGTGCGAACCATTCCTGGCCTCCATTGTCGGTTTGCTGGAAAACAGGCCGGCGCTGCCGGCGCCGTTCGTCGACGGAACCGGCGCACCGCCTTGGGCAAACGCCCTCCCCGGGCCTTCTGTTCCGACGGTCGGCCGTGATCTCGGGGTTACACGCCCGCATGCTAGCGTCCTATCTAACCTTTTGTGAGGATATCGGCGCTAACCTCCGCGCGAGGCAACCAGAGGTTTCACGTGCACGCCCTCATCGACGATTTTTCCGAGTACCATGTCCCGCCGCGACGCATCCTGATGCACCATCCGCGGCATGGTTCATCGCTGAAGATGCTGTCGCAGGAGCGGCTGGTCGAATTGAACTTCCTCGACCTGCCGCATGTCGAGGAATTCTATGCCGAGTACGACGCCTTCGCCGCGTTGGTCGCAAACCATGTCGAGACCCTCTACCTCGAGGACGTGCTCGGCGATCACGTGCCGTACCGATCCGAGTCATCCGTCAACCCCAACCTGATCTTCATGCGCGACAGTTCAGTGACCCTGCCTTGGGCGCCGACGAAATTCATACCCACACGCCCTGCTCTGCCCAGCCGGGCTGCCGAGGCCGGGATCGTCAGCCATGCGCTGAAGCGGCTCGGCATGGCCCCGCTCACGCATCTGGAGAACGACGAATATCTTGAAGGCGGCGACGTCCTTCCGGTGACGTTCGACGGGCGCCGCGTGCTGCTCGTCGGCTTCGGCGTCAGGACGACCAAGGCGGCAGCTATCAAACTTGCGCTCGATCTCATCCCCGACCATGTCGACTACATCATCGGCCTCTCGCACGATCCGGCGTTGCTGCATCTCGACACCGGCTTCACCGTGCTGCCCAACAAGGTGATCCTGGCCGCCGCGGGCATGTTCGGCGCCGGCTTCCTGATCGATGAGAACCGGCGGCTCAACCCCGTCAATCCGCTCGCCTATGCCGAAGCGCTCGGTTGCTCAATCGTACGCTGCGACAAGGCGGACGCCATCGCCCATGAACGCTGCAACCTCCTGCCGCTGGGCAACCGCCGCTACCTCGCGTTCGACTTGCCGGCAGAACTCAAGGCAACGCTGGAGCAGGCGGCAGGCGCGACCATCGAGCGAGTCAAGGGCACCGAGATCGCCAAGGCCACCGGCGGTGTGCACTGCCTGACGAGGCCGCTTTACTGCTGACGCCGGCGCGGCTCGGACCTTGAATCATCGCGCGGCTCGCAACGTCTGTTTTGTCCTTTTCCGATGAAACCGCTGTGCGGCTTCGACGAACCCGGCAGCCGAGACAGCTGCCCGGCGACGACTGCCAGGCTCTCAAAGCTTGTCGTATTTGATGTTCGAGGCGACGTACTCGTTCTTGAGTCGGCGTTGGCCGCCTTCGAACGGTCCGGTGTTGAAGGCGAACACCCTTAGCT
>NZ_RZSF01000512.1:0-3261 GCF_004023325.1 Mesorhizobium sp. M1A.F.Ca.ET.072.01.1.1
CTCAAGCGCCCAGGTCAATGAATGGTTCTCGGCCACCGTGCCCCAAACCCAGCTGCCGGCAGCGATGCCGCCGTCTATCAAGGCATAATAGATCGAAATCGTGCGCCCCACGACCCAACGCGGGCTGGCCAGCTGAACGCTCACGCCAACCCCGGACCAGGCGGTGACCCAGCCCGCGCCGCCCAAGGCGAGCGCAATTGCGGCGACCGCAATCGAAGAGGTCAGCGCAAGGGAAAGAGAGCATGCCGCGCAGGCGATGCAGGAGAGCCTCATCAGCCGTTCTTGCGACAAGCTCCGTCTGAATGTGCTGTTGGAGATGCCGGCCAAGACCGCGCCGGTCCCGAAGCCGGCCATCAGCGTGCCATAGGCGAGTGGTCCTCCGCCCAGCTGATCACGGACGACCAGCGGCAGCAGCGCGAGAATGGCGATGCTTGCCAGGCCAAAGAGGGTGCCGCGGGCGACCGCCGCCTTGATTTCCGACGACATCGCCGTGAAGCGCAGCCCGTCATAGATCGCCGTCCTCATCGACTCGCGCGGAAGAGGCGAAGAGCGAACCTTCCACTTGCAGCGCCATATGGTGCCGAGGGGTACCAGATAAGTGAGGGTGGTCACGGTAAAAGCGGTCAGAAGCCCGAACGAGGCAACCACGATGCCGCCGAGCGCCGGGCCGACCGTTCGGACAGTGTTGAAGCCGACGGACAGCAGGGTGACGGCCGCGGGGACATCGCGTCGCTCGACGATATCGCCAACCGAGGCCTGCCAGGCTGGATCGTTGAGAGCGCCGCCGGCTGCGATCAGAAAGCTGAAGCCGAGGATCATCCACGGACTGACAAAGCCCAGCGCCACTGACGCAGTAAGCATCGCAGAGGCTATCACCATAAGGCATCGGCCGGCGAACATGACCCGGCGACGGCTGAAATTGTCGGCCAGAGCCCCGGCGAACACCGACAAAATGAAGGCCGGCAGGTTCGATGAAGCCTGGACCAGCGCCACCATCAGGTCGGAAGTCGAGATCGTCGCCATCAGCCAGCTGATGGCGACAGTCTGCATCAGCCAGCCGAGACTCGAGACCTGCGTGGCGAGCCAGATCGCACGAAAGGTCGGCTGCATGAGTGGAGCAAACGTCGTTGGTGCAGCCAAATCTTCATTTGATCCAGCCACCCTACTCATTTTTTGCGAGCCTTTGCTTTGTGTCACCGGCCATCTGGCATGTAATCTCGACTGAACCGTGGCGGCTGGCAGAATTGAGAGAAACTCTTTGCCTACGACGAATGCGGCCACAGGTCTTTGTGACCAGCGTTTGGGGCCAAGACGCTGTTACCAGACCCGAGCCGCCTTACCTCGCCTTCGAAGACATCACTTGGGTAGCCCGGAATCTTACTTGTCGTTTGACGCAGCATGCTTCATCAACGGGCACTTCGCTGAGCGATGCCTTTGGCGAGACGCGACCATGTTCTTTCGTTGGAAACTCACTCACCAGCGGCGTTCGATGCGTTGAGTGTGGCTTGGGAGAATGAGGACGCTTGCAGGTCTTTGATAGGATCGATTCACTGATAGACGCAGACGATTGTCGTGCCGCGATCGAAGAGGCGCGCGCCTTGCTGCTTCAGCTTGAACAAAGCTCTGATGCGCTCACACATGCGATCGACGAGTTTCTGCTCGATCTGATGACGGTGTCTTTCATTGTTGAATGTTACGGACGCGGCTTTGAACTTCTGGCGGGAACGCTTGCCCGTAGAAGACTGGCAAAGATCAGGCTTTTGGCGGACGGTCAATTCCGCCAGACAGAAATGACACCCAAAGCCTGCTGGCTGAAGCGGCGATCGCGCCGCGTTCCACACAGTGAGGGTAATTGACGCGAACGGAGAGGATCCCGTCTGGACCCCAAAATTTGCCCTTGGAATGTTCGTGCTGCTCGCAGGGTGCGTTTGACCGCAGTTTGAGCGTCGTCGAGGATATCTTGCCGATGCGCTTGATGGATGAGCTTCGTAATGACATTGACATTACGCAGCGCTGTGCTAGATGGTGCCACAGGAGATTCTAGCCATGCCCACGTTGAGCCCCGCACCAAACAAGCGCGAAACCCTCAATATCCGCATCAAGCCCGAAGAACGGAGCCTGATCGACCGTGCCGCCAAGGCGCGAGGGAAGAACCGCACGGATTTTGTCCTTGAAGCCGCGCGCATGGCGGCCGAAGAAGCCCTGCTTGATCAGGCCATCATTGCAGCCAGCCCGGCAGCATATGCCGCATTCCTGGCGCGACTGGATATGCCTCCCGACCCCAACGAACGCCTGCGCAAGACCATGCAGACACCGGCCCCTTGGGAGAAAGCGTGACACTTGCGGCGCCTGAACCTTTGGCATCGTATCACGATGTTCAACCGTTCAAGTCCGGCGCCGAAAGTCTGGATCACTGGCTCAAGCATCGCGCCCTGAAAAATCAGACGACAGGGGCGTCGCGCACCTTTGTTGCCTGTGATGGTCGTCGCGTTCTGGCGTATTATGCGCTGGCGTCGAGTGCGGTAACCATTGATGCCGCGCCCGGCCGCTTTCGCCGCAACATGCCGGATCCGATTCCGGTGGTCGTTCTCGGCCGCCTCGCCGTCGATCAATCCCTGCAGGGCAGCGGTATTGGCCGCGCCTTGGTGAGGGATGCTGGTCTACGTGTCATCCAGGCGGCCAACACCATCGGAATTCGCGGGATCATCGTCCATGCGCTCTCGGCCGAGGCAAAGGCATTTTACGAGCGGATCGGTTTCGATCCATCACCGCTTGATCCAATGACGCTGATGCTCACCTTGGCCGATCTCAACGCAAGCCTGTGACAAGGCTATGACATGATCAAACTGCAAGGATGACGGCGTGCGCAGATTCTGGCCGACATACGCGGCGGCGAGGTCCTCATGGCCGCCTATGCACCTGAGCCTCGAATGGGCGGGAACATTTCACTGCCGGACTCCCACCGCCTGATCAAATCAGCAGGGACCTTCCTCAGCGCTCATAGTCGTTCTCGTTTGAGCGTTGGGTCTTGCCGTTCTGTTCTTCCGCCTCACGCGCCTTCTGCTTGTCGGTGTCTTGCTGCCTAGCCTTCACCTGCTCTGCGCCGCTGCGCCGCGTCTCTGGCTGGCGGGGATCGTCTCGAACGGGAAGATCTCGACCGCGCGCCTCGCGCTCGGGGATCGGCTCGCCGCCGCTGCCACCGCCGTGACGCTGCTGCTGGCGCTCGAATTGCAGCCGCGCCAGCCGGTCGTGCATCTGTCT
>NZ_RZSF01000513.1:0-3217 GCF_004023325.1 Mesorhizobium sp. M1A.F.Ca.ET.072.01.1.1
ACCTGTTCCTGGATGACGCTCTGCGGCCCGTCGGCGATCTCCGAGGCGATCTCGACGCCGCGGTTCATCGGCCCGGGATGCATGACCAGCGCATCCTCCTTGGCCGCTTTCAGCTTCTCGGCGTCGAGGCCGAAATAGCGGAAATATTCACGGATCGACGGCACGAAAGCGCCTTCCATGCGCTCGCGCTGCAGGCGCAGCATCATCACGACGTCGGCGTCCTTGAGACCTTCCGCCATCGAGCGCGACACGATCACGCCCATCCTGTCGATGCCCGCGGGCAGCAGCGTCGAGGGTGCGACCACCCGCACCTGCGCGCCGAGCGCGTTCAAGAGCATGATGTTCGAGCGGGCGACGCGCGAATGCAGAATGTCGCCGCAGATCGCCACGATCAGCTTCGACAGCGGGCCCTTGGCGCGGCGGATGGTCAGCGCGTCGAGCAGCGCCTGCGTCGGGTGCTCATGTGCGCCGTCGCCGGCGTTGACCACCGAGCAGCCGACCTTTTGCGCCAAAAGTGCTGCCGCGCCCGCCGACTGATGGCGGATGATCAGGATGTCCGGACGCATGGCGTTGAGTGTCATGGCGGTGTCGATCAGCGTCTCGCCCTTCTTCACCGAAGAGCTCGCCACCGACATGTTCATGACGTCGGCCCCGAGCCGTTTTCCGGCGAGCTCGAAGGACGATTGCGTGCGGGTCGAGGCCTCGTAGAAGAGGTTGATCTGTGTCCGGCCGCGCAGCGTCGAGGTCTTCTTTTCAGATTGCCGCGAGATCGAGACGGCCCGGTCGGCGCGATCGAGCAGCAGCTCGATATCAGCGGGGGAAAGATCGCGGATGCCTAGAAGATGGCGGTGAGGGAACAGCGGCAGGGACGAAGCGTCGGTCATCTCAAGGCGCTGCTATAGGGTGCGGTCCGGCCAGCCGCAAGCGCCAGCTTTGGATTGCGCGCGTTCTCCCCGGTATTTTCGTCGCGCGCCTTGCATTGCTTGGCTATAAGGCCCGATGGCTTCGGATTCGCGACCGCGGCCTTGAGATGGTAAGGACCTCTCTGCCAACTGAAGGATTGGGCGTGACCGACGAGGTGATCAACCAGCCGCCGCCACTGACGGGCGGCAACGCATGGCGGGGCGATCCGTTGCTCATCCAGCTTGCCGAGCGTTTTTCCGATTCCGTCCGCAAGGATCTGGACGGGCTCGGCAGGTTCGTCATGACGCAGGAGGCACAGGAACTTGCCCGGCTCGCCAACACCGACACACCGAAGCTCAGGACGCATGACCGCCAGGGCCGACGCGTCGATCTGGTCGAATTTCATCCCGCTTATCATGCGCTCATGCGACGCTCGGTTGCCGGCGGCCTGCATTCCTCGGTTTGGGAAAACGGCGATGCCGAGATCGGCCGCCGGCATCAGGTGAGGGCGGCGCGCTTCTACCTGACCGCGGAGCTCGAAACCGGACATCTTTGCCCCATCACCATGACCAGCGCTTCGCTGGCGGCGCTGATGGCGAGCCCAAAGCTGTTCCGCGAATGGGCGCCGCGCGTGACAACGCGCAAATACGACCAGAGCCAGAAGCCGCCGGTGCAAAAGACCGGGCTTACCCTCGGCATGGGCATGACCGAGAAACAGGGCGGCACCGACGTGCGCGCCAATGTCACAAAGGCCGAGCGCGCGGGAAACGGCTTCTATCGGCTGACCGGGCATAAATGGTTCATGTCGGCGCCGATGTCCGACGCCTTTCTCGTGCTCGGCCAGGTGCCGGAGGGGCTTTCATGCTTCCTGGTTCCGCGCATTCTGGGCGACGGCTCGGGCAATGGCTTCCGTTTCCAGCGCCTGAAGGACAAGCTCGGCAACCGCTCCAACGCCTCGTCGGAGGTCGAGTTCACCAATGCCATCGGCGAGATGGTCGGCGAGCCGGGCGCCGGGATCAAGACGATCATGGACATGGTCACGCTGACCAGGCTCGACTGCGCCGTCGCTTCGTCAGCGCTCATGCGCGCCGGGCTGGCCGAAGCCGTCCACCACGCGCGCCATCGCCAGGTGTTCGGCACCAGTCTGGTCGATCAACCGCTGATGCAGCGGGTCCTTGCCGACATGGCGCTCGACGTTGCCGCCGCGACGGCGCTGTCGTTCCGGCTGGCGCGTTCCTTCGACGAGGCGGCGAGCGATCGCGGCGAGGCGGCCTTTGCTCGCGCCATGACGCCAGTGGTCAAATACTGGGTATGCAAGATCGCGCCGGTCTTGCTTTACGAGGCGATGGAGTGCCTCGGCGGCAACGGCTATGTCGAGGAAGCGCCGCTTGCCCGCTATTACCGTGAGGCTCCGGTCAACGCGATCTGGGAAGGCTCCGGCAACGTCATGGCGCTCGACGTGCTGCGTGTGCTTGGCCGCGCGCCAGGCCTGTTCGAGGAGGTGCTGGCCGGCATCGACCGCGACCTCGGCGCCGGCGGGCGGGGCACCATCGGCGTGCTCAACGCGGCCATGCAGGTGGCTTCGACAGACCAGGGCTCGGCGCGCCTGCTGACCGAACAGCTGGCGTTTTCGGCGGCGGCGGCGGAGCTGCGCCGGCTGGGGGCAGGGCGGATCGCCGACGCCTTCGTCGAAACAAGACTCGGCGGCCAATGGCGCACCACCTACGGCATGCTCGATTCGCGCCATGACTCGCGCATGATCATCGACACGCTCTACCCGCCGCTGAGCTGAGCAGCCTGAAAGGCGTTCGATCGCCGGCCTGTGGATTGTCGTTAACCTTAACGAATGGTTTCCATTGCGGGGAGGCTTCGCGGAGCCCACTCTGTCCACCGGAGTAGGGAAATGTTAACCATGGCGATCCCGTGCTCCCCTAGGCAGGAAGCGCATGCGGCACGTTTTGACATCATTTCTGGCCTTGCATTGGGCGCTCGTCTTCGCCCTGCTGTCCTACATCTGCATGGATGGCAATCGCGGCATCGCGTCGGCGCTCGGCGTGCTTGGCGTCTCGCTGCAAAGCAGCCGTTTCCCGGATCTCGATCATGCTCTCGTCGTGGCGCCGCTCGCGGTCGCTCTGCTGATCGTCGCGCTGCTGTTCTGCTGGGCCTTCGTCGAGACGCTGCTCAACATCGCGACAAGGCGGGATGCGGGCGATACGGTGGTGCGAATAGCCTTCATCTGCGCCTCCTTCCTGCTTTCGGTGATTCTCGTCGGCGGCGCCGCGCAAGGCATCAACGGGTTGTTCATGATCGTCGC
>NZ_RZSF01000514.1:0-3216 GCF_004023325.1 Mesorhizobium sp. M1A.F.Ca.ET.072.01.1.1
GGATGAGGATCGGCAGCAGCAGGGCGTGCTCAATTGTATTGGGCGAGAGCAATCGCGACCAGGCGAGCACCCGAAGCTTCATAACGGTATAGAAGCCAACCCATTCTTCGGAAGGCATAGAGACCGGCCCGGCGACGACCGCGGCCACGGCGCCGTCGAGCATCGAGAGGGAACTTGCCTTGGGGCGACGAAGCGTCGCCGACTGCTCTCGCTTATCCAGCCAATGTCCGAGCTTCTCGAGGACATCGCGTAGTCGGCCATGGTGGTCTTGGCGGGCCTGCGCTCGTGTCTGGTCATGCAGCGGCTCTTTCGACTTCGCGTGCCGCTTTCCAGTTCCAAACCAGGAGCTTGTGGAGTTGATCGTTCGTCGTGGCGCCGCTGACCATGCGCTCGAGAACGTCGGTGAGATAGGCTTCGGGATCGACGCCGTTCAACTTGGGCGAGTTGAGCAGCGAAGCCAGGATCGCCCAAGTCTGTCCACCGCCTTCGTCACCACTGAACAGACTATTCTTTTTTCCGATTGCTATAGTCGAATTGATCTCCACGGCGTTCGTGTCTGGCTCCAACCGCCCGTCAGCCGTTAGTCCGTCCCAGCGTTCGAGCGTATAATCGATCGCCTTGATCAGCGTCGACTGGCGAGAGACACCGGCCTTCACGGCTTTGAGACGCGCCTTCAAAGCCTCCATCAGCGGCTTCGTTTCCGCCTGGCGCACAGCTCGGCGCCTGTCAGCACTCAAGCCGCGGATGCGCTCCTCGATCGCATACACCGCGCCGATGCGCTCGATGACCTCCCTGGCCAAGGGCGAGTTCGTCGTCTTGTGGACCTTCACTAAGTTGCGGCGTGCATGGACCAGACAATACGCCAGGCGGATCTTGCCCGACGATTTGGCTCCTTCCGCCAACGACGTATAGGCAGCATAGCCGTCAACTTGCAGCACGCCCTTGAACCTGGTCTCCTTTTTGCCACGGCCACCCGCAAAGACGTAAGCGACCGCCGGCGGCGCCGGCCCTTTCCAGGGTCGGTCGTCCGTCGCATGCGCCCAGAACTGGCAGGTCCGTGTTCGACCCCGGCCTGGATCAAGCACCGGCATTGGCGTTTCATCGCAGAACAGACGCTCGAAGCCATGCATCGTCTTCAGCTGCAGTTCATAAAGGCCCTTGGCCATCTGCGCGGCACTCTTCATCCAGCGCGAAAGCGTCTGCCGGTCAACCTCCACGCCCCAGCCCGCCAGTATCCGGGATTGACGATAGAGCGTCGACTGCCAGGCGTATTTCGCCGCGGCGACATGCGCGACCAGCGCCGTGGTCACCATGCCGCCCTCGATGAGCCGAGCCGGTGCTTTCGCCTAGACGACCGCTTCCTCGCAAACTCGGCAAGCGTATTTGGGCGGATTGTCCGCAACACGCGCAATAGCGCAGGAACCCGGTCAAGTGCTTCGGCGACGTCCTCTCCGATCCGACGCATTTGCGCCATGCAGCATGGGCACAGCGTCGAGGATGGTTCAATCACCTGCTCGTGGCGGGGCAGATGCGCGGGTAGTGCTCCAATGTTGCGCCGGGCCTTTGTACGCTTGCTCCCCGCCGTGCCCGGTGCCGTATCGTCGTTGGCCGCAGTCGGCGCAGCAGCGTCCTCGCCTCCCAGGCCAAGCGCCAGTTGCTCGGCACATATCATTCCAAAGCAACATTCCTCCGGTGGCAAAGACAGAATGGGAGGAATCTCGAAGATGGGAGATCGCTATTTACGGCATCTCATCGTAGTCGGCGCCACGGCGGTCATCCGATACACGCGGCGAAAAGCGACGACCGTCAGCACCTGGGCGAACCAGTTGCTCGAGCGTAAGCCAGCACGGCTGGTCACAGTCGCTGTCGCCAACAAGGTAGCGCCGATCGCCTGGGTGCAGATTCCGACGATTTACCGGACGGCATTCCGATCAAAAGCCTTCCGCGATCGGAATGGTGGACGAGACCCCCAGGAGCAGGCCGGCGATCGGTGATGGCCATCTCGAGGGCCGCAATGGCAAGGCTTGCTCTGAGATGCGTATCCAACGCCCACCCGATCACCCTGCGGCTAAAGGCGTCAAGCACAACGGCAAGGAAAGCAAACTCCTCAGCCAGATGCAGGAAGGTGATATCGGCAACCCATAGCTGGTTGACCCCACTGAGGATCATGCCCCTGGCAAGGTTCGGCACGACTTGCCAACCGTGCCTCGAGTTCGTCGTTGCAGGAACAAAGGGCCGCGCGCGCAGGCACAGCAGATTGTCTTCACGCATGATGCGTAGAACGCACTTGTGATTGACTTGCCATCCCTCCCGACGCAACAGGGCTCCAATCCGGCGGTAACCGTAGTGCGCGTTGCCGAGAGCCAACTTTTGAATGAGATCTCGCAAACCTGTCTCGGCCTGACGAGGGGCCGAGTCTAGCCAGTGACGGTAATAACTCGCGCGGCTGATACCAGCGAGCCAGCACATTCGATCGATGTTGAATTCGCCTTGCGACAGGCCGGTCGTCATCTTTTCGATGACTTTGAAGATCCCGTTTCGCCAGGAGCGCTGCTCCGGCGCTGATCTTCCTCGAAGTGCCGCAAGGCTTCGCGAAAAAAATCGAGATCGAGCTGCTGTTGCCCGACTTTCTGCTCTAATTCCTTGATCCGGCGCCTGGCCTTAGTCAGAGCCTTTTCCTGAGGCGCCGGCGGATCGACTGCGCTCTGCAATGGCAAGTCCCCGTCAACTCCTCCCGCCACTCTCGCCGGCCGGCCGCGCCGACGTGACTTCAGGTTACCACGAAGCCTGAGATGATCGCGCCACTCGTAAAGACGTTGGCGGCTGATGCCGACCTCATCTGCCAATTTGGTGACGGCTTCGCCCGCCTCCATGCGCTGGAGAAGCTCCCGCTTTTGGTCCCCGTGAATGATTCTTTGCCGCCTGGCCATGCCCCAGTTTCCTCTCTTTGCGGGGAAACTGTCCGCGATTTTCCTTGTCTCAGTCTGGGGGTGCACTCCAATCAGCAAGACGACAGTATCGACCTATTTGCTGCGGGCGCGGGAGGCCGGGCTGTCATGCTGGCCTCTGCCGCCGGGCCACGACGACGCGACACTTGAGCGGCTGCTGTTTGGCCGTGCCGGTCGCCCGCCGCAAGATCTGAGCGAACCGGACTTTGCGCTGATTGCCAGGGAGCTGAAGCGCAAAGGGGTGACGCTGACGCTGTTGTGGCAGGAG
>NZ_RZSF01000515.1:0-3199 GCF_004023325.1 Mesorhizobium sp. M1A.F.Ca.ET.072.01.1.1
GTCCAGCGCCAGGCGATACGCAACGCGTCCACCGCGATCGTGGCCGGCAACCATGAAGCGGCCAAAGCCGAGCTTCGTCATCAGCGCCGCGAGGTCGGCAGCCATGGCGCGCTTGGCGTAGGGCGCATGATCCGGATCGGATGGCGGACAGGAGCTTTTGCCGTAGCCGCGCAAGTCGGCGCAGACGACGCTAAAGCGGTCGATCAGCTTCGGCGCCACGTCGCGCCACATCAGATGCGTTTCGGGGAAGCCCTGCAGCAGGAGCAGCGCCGGGCCGCTGCCGGCAGTCCGGATGAATGTCCGTGCCGCGCCCGTGTCGACTTCCGCGCTTTGGAAACCGCCGAACATGCATTGTGCTCCACAGGCGGAACGGCCGCGGGCGGGATGGTTGCTCGGGCCGCGGCTTCTCTCGGCTGGCGCCTTCCGTGGTCAGCTCCAGGCGGATTTGACTGTAAGGGACGCCTCGAATATCTGGCCTCTCTTGTCGGTGCGCATTTTGATGGTGATCTTGAGGTTATCACTGTTCGGCATCTCGTCGCGCGCGACATCCTGCAAGATCCTGAGCGCCTCCTTTCGCGCGTTTTCTGGTGAGGAGAAGAGCTGCCCCTCGCTGTCCATTTGCGTGTGCACGGTGTTGTACAAATCGAAGTAGAAGCGTTCCATCCGCGAAAGCATCCGCCGCAACCTGGACGTTCAATCCCTGCGCGCGATCATGGTTCCAAAGGACCGTCTTGGCCGGGGACTGCTTGCCGGCGGCTGGCGGTGTGGTGGTCCGCTGCAACCCGGCCCGGCTCTGCAACGTTAGGCCCTTGCAAAATCCACAACGGGCGGCCGCGCATGCTGGAACCCCTTTATCTGAACCTGGGTCAGCACGATGCTCTCTCCGAAAGCGAGAAGGCGTTGCTGGCCAGCGCCACATCGGTGGAGAAGTATTTCGTCGCCGGGGAGGATCTCGTCGCCGAAGGATCAAGGCCGACTTTCAGCACCCTCATCGTCGACGGGATTGCCGCGCGCTACAAGGTGCTGGAGGACGGCGGCCGGCAGTTCACCGCGCTCCATGTTGCCGGCGATTTCGTCGATCTGCACGCTTTTCTCCTGAAGACCATGGACCATGGCATCGTCGCGCTGTCGCCCTGCCATATCATCGCGGCGGAGCACAGCAAGTTGCGGGAAATCACCGAAAAGGCCCCGCATTTGACGAGGCTGCTCTGGTTGGACACGCTGGTGGACGGCGCCATCCACCGGGAATGGATCGTGGCCATGGGACGCCGCTCCAAGACCGCGCATCTGGCGCATCTGATATGCGAACTCTTCGTCAGGCTGCAGGCCGTGAAGAAGACGCGGGTCATGAGCTTCAATCTGCCGCTTTCGCAGGCCGAACTCGCCGATGTGCTCGGTCTGTCCGTCGTCCATATGAATCGGGTCATCGGCACGTTGCGGCGCATGAACGTCATCAACTGGACCAACCACCTGATCGACATCCTCGACTGGAACCGTCTGGTCGCCATTGCGGAATTCGACCCGACCTATCTCAGCATGAGGAACGAGCCAAGGTGAGGACGCGTCAGCGCGGCGGCCCTTGGTCGTCGCCAGACCACAGCGCGTCGAGCATCGAGAGTGCCGCGCTCGGGTGGGCCGTCCTCAGCAGGCCCTGCCGGGCGGCGGCCTGCTTGAAAGCGTCGAAGGCGACCGCCGGACGGCAAATGCCCGCCATGGCGTCGTTCACCAGCCGTGCCGCCGCGACATAGTCGGGCGCTTCCTTGTTCTTCCAGGCTCCGTCCAACGCCTTCCTTGCGTCGGCGATCGACGAAACCACCATTGAGCCGCCAGTGACGAAGCGGATGGTGAGCGGCAGGAATCTACTCATCCCCGGTCACCATCCAAGCCACTGTTGCGCCCGCCAGGCGAGGCCGGCGAAGGGCGCCGCGGTCACCGCCGCTGCCGCCAGGATGAAAACATAATTGTTGATCCGAAAGGGTCTCATCGTTGCCACCACATGTTTTGGGATCGTCATAACGAGGATGCCGCCGACCGGTTGCACGGGCAGGCGCTGAAGAAGCGGCAAGCTAGTTATTCGCCGGCCGGCTGGGCGGCTGCGGGCGGTACGGCGGGCGCGGCCTGAGCGGCACGTCGGCGCGCGAGGACTGGATCGGCCAGGGAGGCCGGGCACCCTGGCGCAGAAATGATCTGGACAGTGTGCCGATCAGATTTCGAATTTCCATGGGACTCTCCTCGTAGAGTCCCCCCAAGCTGCGAGCGACTAGCACTCCGGCAGCATCCGCGCATTTAACTTTGATGTACCTGCGCCACGCCCTGCCGAGACCGCAGCCTCGACCGAAAGCCAACCTTTTCGGCCGGCATGCGTTGTCTCTTCGATACCGTTGTCTCTCGAGAAGGGGATGACGAATGCCCCGGTGCCCCACCGCCACCCGGTGGCAAATACGACGAACGGCGCCACATGGCGCTGACAGCGGGGTTGACGCTGCCGATCCTGCCGAAGGAACGGCTCTCCCCGATCGTTGGCGGTTGACGAACCCATAGGAGGATCCAATGAAGAAAGCACTTCTTGGCTTCGCCATTGTCCTGATGTCGGGCCAAATGCCGGGAATGACTGCCGCGGCCCAAACACAGCTGGAGAATCCGCAGATCGAGGATTGCCAGGTCAAACCGGATGCCAACGCGACCCCTAGTCAGACCGGCGAGCAGCCGAAAGCGCAGGCCCCGCAAGCGCAGGCCAATGATCAATCCAACAACCTGACCGCCAGCCTGGCGCCTTGCGACGGTGTGCTGAAGCCTCCGCCCACCGGAGACAAGAACGCTACCGCTCCGCCGGCCGACACCAGCCAGATGCCGGTGATCAAGCCGGGCGAGGTCCCGCCGCAGACGTCGAAGTAGAACGCCTCATCGGTCTGGCAGGAAACTTTTCCCGCGCGGACGAGTTACTGCCTGTGCAGTTCCCGGATACCCGAACTGCTTCCCACAATTGCCGCCCCGGCTCTCCCATCCGGGGCGGTTTTTTGCCGGCGGCGGGCCCGGAACGCCCTGCCTCGGTGCCTTATCTTCTCGGCTCCGAAGCACGGAACCATCGGGCCCGCGCCGAATTGTCCTCAGCGGGCCGCGTCAGCCGGACCTGGTGGTAAAGAGAACAGGGTTTGGTTTCTCCGGCTTCACACCCTGGCCAACGAAAAGGCAGTCGAGC
>NZ_RZSF01000516.1:0-3197 GCF_004023325.1 Mesorhizobium sp. M1A.F.Ca.ET.072.01.1.1
AAGCAGTTCAGCACCGCGTTCGCGATGGACGGAATCTCACCGAACGGCAGAGTCGATTACTCGATCAAGGCCTCCGGCCTGACGATCCCGCAGCAAGCGCTGCCCGCCTGGAGCGTCGCGTTGCTGCCGACGGATATCGACCTCAACTTCGGTGGCGCCAATATTGATCTCGATACGATGGCAAGGAAGACGATCGAAGCCTTTGATCTCAATAAGAATCCGTCGCTGCCGGATGCATTCGGCAAGGCTTTGGTCGAGGATTTCAAGGCCAAGAAGCCCAAGATCGTGTTCGGGCACTCGACAGTGAAGAATGGCGGTATCGAAGTCGCCATGGAAGGCGAGGTGTATTTCCCGGATAGCAAGAAAGCCGATGGGAGCATGACCATCGACGTCGCCGGCTACGACAGGATCGTCGATGCCCTGAAGGAAGCGGCAAAGAGCGATGAGCAAATGGTGCAGGCCTTCCCGTTCGCGCTTGCCGTCAAGGGTTTTGGCAAGACACTGCCTGACGGTCGCCTGGAGTGGGTGATCAACACCAAGGCCGATGGGTCCATCGTCGTCAACGGCGCCATGCTGAAGGGCCCGGATAAAGTCCAGGACGACAGCGCGGGGCAGGATGACAATTCGAGCGGCGATGACGGCGCGAACAGAACTGACAATTCAACCGGCGGGGCCGATTCGGACGGCGGCGACAATGGCGGGGCTGGAGCGAAGCTGCAGCCCTGAGCGCCTGAATTATAGCCCGAGCGCGCCCGCAATCCTCGGCGCCGCCTCGCGCCAGTTATCGACCGAGATGATGTCGTCCGGCGTCGGCGGCAGGAAAGCGCGCAGCGAATTGTCGGCCATCAGGTGAAAGAGATGCGCGTCGGTAACCGACTTGCGCGCCGACGCCAGGTTGGCGGGCTGGTCGTCGACGAAGGCGACGGGCCGGCCCTTGGCGCCGCGCAGCTTGGCGATGGCCGGGCCCTTTGCCATTTCCGTGGTCAGCAGAGGGTAGATCAGGCCAAGCGCGTCGAGATACGCCCGGCGCACGGCGCGGTGCTTGTGCGGCATCGCGGTCAGGAGCACGATCTCGGCGCGCTGTCCGAGCGACGCCAGCGCCTCCGCGGCGCCGTCGGTAATGCTTTGCCAATCGGCCTGGGCATCGAAGAAATCGCCGAGAAGCGCCGTGACCTCGGCCTGCTCGATCAGCCGGCCGGACGCCGTCTCGGCGATGTTGCCGGTGAGGCGGAAGGAGGCGAGGGTCAGCCCGAAGCCGCGCGACTTCAGGTAGTGCGGGAAGGGACGGATAAATTCGAGCACGACATCATCGACATCGAGCACCAGCAGCGGCCGGTCGTCGGCCGCCAACTCCTCGATCTGGCGCGCGGTTTCGGGATCGTCGCTCAGGTCGAGCGCTCATGATCGTCATTGCCGAGCGGCAGCTCCCGCAAGGCCTTGCCGACGGCAGCCGGTGGCGTGCCCGTTTCCTCGGCAAAGCGCAAAAGCGTCGGCTCGTGGGCGAGGATGAACTGCAGCACGCCGGCAAGGAAGCCCGGCTCCGCGGCAGCGTGGCGGATCGACCGCGCCTCGATGCCGGTTATCGCCAGGAAGCGAGGCAACAGCTCCGGATCGCCGGCGACGAAGCCAAGCGCCCTGACGGCAAGGGTTTCCGCCTCCTCGCGCATTGACGCTGCGTTCGTCATCATTACCTTTTGCCGATGTGCATGTTGAGTCTTTCTTCCGCAGTAATGGCAAGCGTCGCTTGCGGCAAGTCTCAGCCGCTTCAGCCCTGCAGCCGCAAGTGGAATGGGTGTGCTTTTCCAACGGCAGGTTTGCGTTTCGTCAATCATATTGACTTAGGGTACAGGCGGGTTGGGTGCGATCCGGCAAGGACGCATGACGGCGGTCTTCGGCTCAGGGGACCGTCGGGACGGGAAATTGATGGCTAAGAAGGTCATGATCGTCGAGGACAATGAGCTCAACATGAAGCTCTTTCGGGACCTCATCGAAGCCAGCGGTTACGAAACGGTCCGCACGCGCAACGGCCTGGAGGCGCTGGATCTCGCGCGCCAGCACCGGCCGGACCTGATCCTGATGGACATCCAACTGCCCGAGGTTTCTGGCCTGGAAGTGACCAAGTGGCTGAAGGAAGACGACGAATTGCACTCGATCCCGGTCATCGCCGTCACCGCCTTCGCGATGAAGGGCGACGAGGAGCGCATCCGCCAGGGTGGTTGTGAGGCCTATATTTCCAAACCAATCTCGGTGCCGCGCTTCATCGAAACGATCAAATCCTATCTGGGCGATGCCTGAGCCGGAGCCTTTGAGATGACCGCGCGGATCCTCGTCGTCGATGACATCCCCGCCAATGTGCGGCTGCTGGAGGTTCGGCTGCTGGCCGAATATTTCGAGGTGCTGACGGCCGGCAACGGCCCGGATGCGATCGAGACCTGCGAAAACGGCAAGGTCGATGTCGTGCTGCTCGACGTGATGATGCCGGGCATGGACGGCTTCGAGGTCTGCAAGCGGCTGAAGAGCGACCCGGCGACCTCGCATATTCCGGTTGTCATGATCACCGCGCTCGACCAGGTATCGGACCGGATGCGCGGCCTCGAGGCGGGCGCCGACGATTTCGTCACCAAGCCGGTCAATGATCTGCAACTGATGACGCGGGTGAAGAGCCTGGTCAGGCTGAAGTCGCTGACCGACGAATTGCGGCTGCGCGCCTCGACCACGCGCAACATCGGCATCGAAGAGCTGCTCAGCCGCAACTTCGCGACGGAAGACACCAAGCCCAAGGTGCTTCTGGTGGACGAGCGCAAGTCGTCTATCGAGCGTATCCAGAAGATGCTTCGCGGCAGCGCCGATCTCGACGTCGCCACCGATCCGAATGCCGGATTCTTCCAGGCCGCCGAGACCGCCTATGAATGCGTGCTGATCTCGACGGCCTTCGCCGATTTCGATGCGCTCCGGCTTTGCTCGCAACTGCGCTCGCTCGACCGCACCCGCTTCCTGCCGATCATGCTCTTGGCCGATGAGGGCGAGGAGGGCCGCATCATCCGCGGCCTCGAACTCGGCATCAACGACTATCTGACGCGGCCGATCGATCAGCACGAGCTGACGGCCCGGCTGCGCACGCAGGTGCGGCGCAAGCGCTATAACGATCAGCTGCGCGCCAGCGTCACCCAGACCATCGAGATGGCGGTGACCGACGC
>NZ_RZSF01000517.1:0-3197 GCF_004023325.1 Mesorhizobium sp. M1A.F.Ca.ET.072.01.1.1
CTATGACCGATCGCTTGGCGCGGTCGACAGCCGCAGCGGTTTCGAGCTCGGCGGCGCCACCGCCTCGGCGCGCAATTCTTTCCGTCCGGTCCTGCGTGTCTGGGCCGAAGTGCTTTCGCGGCCGGAACCTGATCTCGCCATTTGCGGCATGGGCATGCGCGACGTCTCCTTCGACCAGGGTTTCCCCAAGCCGCTCAGGGTGTATCGTTCGGGCGAGCCGCTGCCCGCTTCACCTGAGAAATCACAGGTAATCAAGCTCAACGATCAGCATGCCTTTCTGGCGCTCCAGCCTGGCGACGACATCGCGGTCGGCGACGTCATCGAATTCGGCATTTCGCATCCCTGCACCTGCCTCGACCGCTATCGCGTTCTTTTCGGCGTGGATGCGACCGGTCGTGTGGCCCATGCCATTCCGACCTATTTCGGCTGACCAGGCCTCCAAAAAGAACTCGAAAGGATCCGAGATGATCAAATACTTCCAGTCCGGCTCTCGCATGTCACAGGCCGTGGTGTATGGCGGCATGGTGCATATAGCCGGCCAGGTCGCCAACGACCGCAAGGGGGGCATCGAAGCGCAGACCAGCGATGTTCTGGCCAAAGTCGAGGCGCTGCTGCATGAGGCCGGCAGCAGCAAGTCGAAGCTCGTGGCGGTCAACATCTTCCTGCCGCAGATCGGCGATTTCGACGCGATGAACAAGATCTACGATGCCTGGGTGGATCCCGAGCGCCTGCCGGCACGCGCCTGCGTCGAAGCGCGTCTGGCCGACCCGGACCTGCGCATCGAAGTCACCGCCGTCGCGGCCGTCTGAGAGGACAGCATGCATACCGGCCTTGTCCACACGCTCGATTTTGACCGCGAAGGCAAAACGCTCGGCTATCTCAGCATTCCGTTCTCGGTCGACCGCTCTCCCTATTTCCAGGTCAAGGTACCGATCTGCACCATTCGCAACGGGAAGGGTCCCTCACTGCTGCTGATGGCTGGCAACCACGGCGACGAGTATGAGGGCGAGCTGTCGCTGGCCAAGCTGATCCGCCGGCTCGATCCGGCCGCAATCAGCGGTCGCATCACAATCCTGCCGATGGCGAATGCGCCGGCGGTTATGGCCGCCAAGCGCTGCTCGCCGCTGGACGGCGGCAACCTCAACCGCGCGTTCCCGGGCGATCCGTCGGGCACGCCGACCAGTCGGCTCGCCCATTTCCTGGAAACGGAACTGTTTCCCCGTCACGATGTCGTCTTCGACATCCATTCGGGCGGCACCTCGATGGAGCATCTGCCGACGGCGCTGGTCGAGCGCAATGCCGATGCCGAGCGCCATCGGCGGGGTGTCGAGCTGATGCGCGCGCTCGGGATGCCGTTCGGCTTCGTCGCAGACAACGGCCAGGCCTCGCCGACCTCGATGGGTGCCGCGCGCCGGGCGGGCGCCATCGGCGTCAGCGGCGAATTCGGCGGCGGCGGAACCGCCACCGTCAATTCAATGACGCTTACCGCTCGCGCGCTCGATCGCCTGATGGTCGAGCTGGGCGTGGTCGCGGCGCCGGTGCTCACATCGGACGCAGAGCCGGCGAAGCCGACGCGGTTGCTTTCGCTGTCGAGGCACAGCCAGGGCATCTACTCGACGCGGCGCGGCTGGTTCGAGCCTGCGGTCCGCCTCGGCGACAGCGTCAGTACTGGCCAGCTGGCGGGATGGTATCACGATCTCGAACGGCTGGAGCTTGCCGAGGAGGCGATGCGTTTCTCCGAAAGCGGCATTGTGCTGTCGCGCCGGCTGCACACCATGTGCGAGGCGGGCGACTGCCTGATGCAAGTGGCCGAGCCGGTCGAAGGCTGACGCCGGCCCGGAAGGGACGAAGAACCGAGGATGAGCATGCAGCTTTCGATGTGGACCTATCCCTGGGACATTCAGGATCTCGGCCTGGAGACGGTCGAGCGCGATATTGTCCAGCGCGCCGGCCTCAACATGATCAGCCTGGCCACCTCCTATCATGCCGGTCGCTTCCTGCAGCCGCGTAGCCCGTGGCGAAAAGCCTATTTTCCAGAGGATGGCACCATCTATTTCAAGCCGTCAGCGGCGCGATGGGCCGACCTCGCCATCCAGCCCAAGGTCGCGGATGTGATCAGCGAAGGCGGCGACGTGCTTGGCCAACTCGTCCGCCGGCGGGAACAGGGCGGTCCCGGGGTCTCTTGCTGGACGGTGTGCCTGCACAACACCCGCCTCGGCATGCTTCATCCCGAGGCGGTCACTCGCAACGCCTTCGGCGATCCCAACTATTACAATCTCTGTCCCTCGCATCCCGACGCGCGCGCCTATGTCCGGGCGCTGGTTGCGGACATCTCGCACGGCTACAAACCGGACAGGATCGAACTCGAAAGCCCTTCCTTCATGGGATTTGCCCATGGATACCATCACGAGAAGGACGGCGTCGGCCCGACGCCCGAGGAGGACTTCCTGCTGTCACTGTGCTTCTGTCCGTCCTGTGTCGATCGCGCGGCTAAAGCCGGCGTCCACGGCGAGCGGGCGCGAGCGCTCGGCGGGCAATGGATCGTCGCGACCTGCGAGCGCGCAGTGCCGGAGCGGCGCTTCCCCGGTTTTCCAGCGGGCGGACTCGAAGTTTTCGGGCCGTGGCCGGAGCTACACGCCTATCTGGTCTGGCGCTTCGAGCCGGTGACCAGTCTGGTCGCCGAGCTGCGCGAGGTGGCGCATCCGGTCACCAAGGTCCTCATCATCGACCTCAAGGAAGGCTGGCTGGGTGGCTGCGATCTGGCGGCTGTCGGCAAGGTCTGCGACGGGGCGATCCTGTGCGCCTATGACATGCAGGCCGAGGATGTCGCAAGCCTGGTGACGGACGGCCGCGCCGCGCTCGGCGCCGGCAAATTTCTCGGCACCGGCTACCGGCTTTTTTACCCGGAAATGGCGGGTCCGCAGTTGCTAGCGGCGAAGGTCAGCCCGGCGCGGAAAACTGATGTCGATGGCATCAATTTCTATAATTACGGGCTGGTGCCGGCAGCGCGGCTGGATTGGGTGAAGGCCGCGCTCTCGGCCTGAGCCGCCGCCGGCTTAAAATACCCTCACGCCAACCGACATTGTTGCAAAACGGTCATATCGGCAGGGGAACCTGCCAGGATCGCTTGCGTTCCTGAGTCTGTTTGCGCCTTCCGAGGCCAGGAGGCGTGTTTCGGCTCCAACGGGGGAGAATTT
>NZ_RZSF01000518.1:0-3196 GCF_004023325.1 Mesorhizobium sp. M1A.F.Ca.ET.072.01.1.1
GTCTTCGCGCCGCCGGCCGAGACAAACCCGCCGTCGCCCTGATGCGTCGTCGGCGTCACCACCGTGTCGAGGCGCGAGCGTCGCCAAGGATTGATGACCGGGCCGTAATAGGAGGTCTCGTTGGAGGAGCCCATGGCGAACTCGTCCATGTTGAGCTTGCCGAGCATCACCGCGCCGTCGGCCCACAGGTTGGATGTGACGGTCGATTCGTAGCGCGGTTTGAACCCGTCGAGCACATGGCTGCAGGCCTGGGTGTGGACGCCTTCGGTGGCGAACAGGTCCTTGATGCCGAGCGGAATGCCTTCGAGTGCCCCGCCCTCGCCCTTGCCGAGCTTCGCGTCGGAAGCCTTGGCCATCTCGCGCGCCTTGTCGCCGGTCACCGCGACATAGGCGTTGAGCACCGGATTGGCGCGCTCGATCGCCGAGAGATAGGCGTCGGTGATCTCGGCAGCCGAAATCTCCTTGCCGCGCAGCTTGGCGCGGGCCTCGGAAATGGTGAGATGTGTGAGGTCGCTCATCAGGCAAGGCTCTTTTCGTAAAACACCGACCATTCCGAGTCGGGATAATCCAGCACCGGGCCGCAACGCGAAAACCCGGCGCGTTCGTAGACGGTCCAGGCGGCAGGGTGGCGATCGCCGGTCTCCAGAACCAGGCGCTTCAGGCCTTCCTGCCGCGCCAAACCCTCGATCCGAGCAACGATTTGGGCACCGATCTTCTGGCCGCGATGCGAGGGCCGCGTGTACATGCGCTTGACCTCGCCCACCGCGTCCGCATGACGCTTCAGCGCGCCGCAGCCGACCGCAAGGCCACCGTCGCGGGCGACGAACACGGTCGTGTCGTGGCCAGCCATCTGCTCGACGGTGAGGTGATAGCAATGTTCCGGCGGCGTCAGTTCGAGCAGCGCGGTGTTGAGTTCTGCGACCAGCGCGCGCACGTCGTCCTGCAAGGGCGTCTCGACGCCGATTTCGACGGCCATCCTGCCCTTACTCCACAACCTTGGGAACGAGGAAGAAATTCTCTTCCGTGGCCGGCGCGTTGGCGACGATGTCGACCGCCTTGTTGCCGTCGGTGATCATATCCTGCCGCTTCTTCATCTCCATCGGCGTGACCGAAGTCATCGGTTCGACGCCGGAGACGTCCACCTCGTTCAACTGCTCGACGAAGCCAAGGATGGCGTTCAGCTCGCCTGTCATGCGCTCGGCATCCTGCTCGCTCACCGCAATGCGGGCAAGGTGGGCGACGCGCTTCACGGTCTGAAGATCAACGGACATGTCTATTTGCCTCGGGAAAACCAGTGCGGGCTATAGCGGCGCCGCGCTTGCGGCGCAACATAGATCATGCCGCCGACCGGGATGCGGTGCTTCGGGCGCCGCTCTAGGTAGTGTACCCTACTACATAGGACGAACGCCTAGATCGTGATCGCCTTGCCGATCTCGGGCAGCGCCACCTTGACGCCGGATCCCTCCATGCCGGCGACGAATTTGTCGGCGGTCTGGTCGATCATCGGGAAGGTGCCGAAATGGCAGGGAACGACCGTATCGAAGCGGAAAAAGCGGCGGCAGGCTAGGGCAGCCACCGCGCCGCCCATGGTGAAGCGATCGCCGATCGGCACGATGCCGATCTTCGGTTCATGCAATTCGTTGATCAGCCCCATATCGGAAAAAATGTCGGTGTCGCCCATGTGGTAGAGCGTCTTGTCCTCCGGGAAATGCAGCACGAGCCCGCCCGGATTGCCGAGATAGGTGTTGGTACCGTCTTGTCCGCCGAACGAAGAGGAGTGCAAAGCCTGGACGAAAGTGGCGGTGAAGGGACCGCAATCGACCGTACCGCCTATATTGCCGGGGTTTATCTTCTTATCGCTGACCCCCTGGCCGACGAAATACATGCAGATCTCGAAATTGGCGACAAGCATGGCGCCGCTCTTCTTCAGCACCTCGGCGGCGCCGCTGATATGATCGCTGTGGCCATGGGTCAGAAGAACATGCGTCACCCCTTCGGCCGGATTTTCCCAGCCGCCCGTCCAAGACGGATTGCCGACCAGATACGGGTCGATGAGGATGTTGGCGTCCTTGGTCTCGATGCGGAATGCCGAATGTCCATACCAGGTCAGTTTCATGCAGGGATTCCTCGATTTTCTCGTTGCCAAAGGATAGAACGCCGAAAGCAAATTGAAAGTCCCGCGGCCGATCAAAAAGCCGCGCGGCGACTAACCAGGACGAGCGGTTGGGCATCATAAGCATCGAGGAATTGCCGGCACTTCTCGCGGGCGGCCGCACGCTCGCCGGGCTTGATCTGGGCGACAAGACGATCGGCGTGGCGGTGTCGGACCGAAGCCTGTCCTTCGCCCATCCGCGCCCGGTCATCCTGCGCAAGAAGTTTTCGCTCGATGCCGCCCAGTTGCTGGCTCAGCTCGAGAAGGACAATGTCGGCGCGATCGTGCTCGGCCTTCCCGTCAACATGGACGGATCGGAAGGACCGCGCGCCCAGAAATCCCGCGCCTTCGCGCGCAACCTGGCCGCCTTGTCCGACCTGCCCTTCGTGCTGTGGGACGAGCGGCTGTCGACGGTCGCGGCGGAACGAACGCTGATCGAGATGGATTTCTCGCGCAAGAAGCGCGCCGGCAAGATCGATTCGGCGGCGGCGGCATTTATTCTGCAGGGAGCGTTGGACCGACTCCAGTCGCTCGGCCGAGCTGATCGGGGCTGACAGGGCCTTCCCGGCGCCGCCTGATCCATTCGGCGATTTGGCGCCGGCGGCGGAATGCCACCAGCCCGAGCAGCAGGAAACTGTCGAACACACAGGCCCGCGCCACCATACCGGGGATGATTCCCGGATCGACGCCGAGCATCTGGCCGTAAAGCTGGAAGACCAGGTCGTGCAATTGGCGGCTGAGCATCACGTAGCCGAAATTGATGTCGTTGAGAGACAGGAAGAACCAGCCCCAGAACAGGACCAGCGGAGCCGCCCAGAATGCGAACAAGGCGCGCATCAGCGGCGACCTCCGGGTCTGGTTTCCGGCCGGCTGGAGATGCGGGACAGGAGCGAGCTGTGCGCGACGCCCGCCCCCATGCGATGGGAAACCAGGCGGGCTTCGCTTTCATGCAAGGTCATCGCGGCGAGAGCCGAGCGTCGCTCGGCGAGCACCGCGACATAAGAGGCGAGCAGCGCCGTCATCTGGATGGCGACGATCATGAAC
>NZ_RZSF01000519.1:0-3182 GCF_004023325.1 Mesorhizobium sp. M1A.F.Ca.ET.072.01.1.1
ATAAAAAGACAGCAGGAAGATCATTCCGGCGGCGGCGACGGCAGCCCCAACGGGCGCGAAGTCGAACATTGTGAACGCCGTTCCGGTCAGCTGCTCTCGCACCCGGGAGACAACGATGTTCGGGGAAGTGCCCACCTGCGTCATGAGACCGCCGAGCAATGACCCGAACGCCATGGGCATCAGAAATATCGATGGCGAGGTGCCGGACCGGCGCGCGAACTGAAAGGCGATCGGGATCATGATCGCCAGCGCGCCTATATTCTTGACGAAGGCAGACAGGCACGTCACCACGATCACCAGCAGCGCCAGTTGCGAGCGAACTCCCGACAATTTGGGAGCAAAGCGCGCGATGGCGAGTTCCATGATGCCCGATCGCGCTATGCCCGCGCTCACCAGCAGAGCGCTGCCGACAATGATCACGATATCGTCGCTGAACCCGCTGAAGGCTTTGTCAAAGGGCACAATCCCAACGGCGAGGGCGAGCAACAGTGCCGCGGCAGCGACGAGATCATAGCGATAGCGACCCCATACGAACGCTGCCATCATCACGAAGGTGACGGCGAACGACAGGATTTGCGGCATGGTCATGTCTTCGGCTGCTCCGCAAGCGGCTGATCAGAACGCCCAGACTGCTCCTTTGTTGCTTTGGTCCGACGGTCTTGGGCTGTTGGCGGAGCTGAAGGCCATCGCGCATGAGCGCGGCCCCCTCGCCCGGCCCTGCCCTCGCGCGCGGATGGAACCTGGCCTATCGCTTGCTGAAGAAGCCGGACAGAATGTTCGGGCCGGCTTCGCCGGGCCGCAGCCTGATGCCGTCCTCGAAGCAGTTCAGCGTCACGCAGTCGAAGCCGCTGTGCGCGAGCAATGCGACCAGCGAGTCGCGGTCGAAGTGGTGCAAATGCTCGTTGGGGAGACGCATACGCCAGGTTCGGAACCAGGCGTCGCCGTCGGCGCCGAGCTCGCGCCAGCGGCAGTACGGGACGGCGACGGCCAGGTGCCGGGTCTGCAGGCGGTCGAGGAAACCCAGATCCGGGATGTGTTCGAGCACGTCGAACATGGCGACCACATCCCACGAACTGGCCAGCGCCTCGTCCCAACCGACAAAGCGGACCCCCGCGGGCAGCGGGAACTCGGCGATATCGTAGCCGGCGCAATCGGCGACCCCGGTTATCTTCGCGGCTTCGATGAACGTGCCGGTGCCGTATCCAATTTCCAGCACCGAGCGGGGAATCGCGCCGGTCAATCCCAGCACCCAGCCAAGCCGCTGATATCCGAGCTTGATGGTGCGGTCGCTCAGGTCCTCGTAATAGGAAATATATTGCTTGTCGTATTTGATCGGCGTGAAGTCGATTTGGTGGATCACGCCAAATCGGTCCACCTCGTAATTGTCCAACATCAGCGTGCTGCCCTCCGGATTCCCTTTCCTTATACGGCGGCGCTAAACGCAGCGTAACCGGCGGGGCCGGAGACGCAGCCAAGCAAGCGCGACAGATGAGCGGTAAGTAGCCCCACCCGCCATTCCGCTTCGCCCCGCTTTCTGCTTCAATATCTCCTCATTCTCGGGAGAATCTCCATCTCAACCGATCCCTTCGCCCCCCTGCGCCAACGTTTCCTCACCCGCTGCGCCGCTCAGCTCGCCGAGCTGCAGGCGGCGCGCGAGGCGCTGCCCGGCTCCGACCTGACCAAGCTCGCGCATTCGCTCGCCGGCGCGGCCGGCACTTTCGGCTTTGCGGAGATCAGCGTGCGGGCCTCAGCGCTGGAAACGCTGCTCATCGAGCAGGCGGATGGCGGCGATGTCCGCGCGGCGCTCGATGCCTTAATCGCGGAGATCGAGCGGACGCTGGCCTGACGGCACCCGCCGGGCTCACTTCTTGGCGGCGCCGAGGCCGGTCCTGGTCATCTCGCCCCAGCCCTGGTCGCCGCGCAAGAACTGCCAGCAGCCCTTCACGCGCCAGAAATTGTTGAGCTGGCGGTACCCGAAATTCTCGATCACGGCGGCCGCCGTCAGCACGGCGAGATCCCTGGCGCGCGGAAAGCGCTGCAGTTCGGCCTCCTCCAGGATGAGCGAGCAGACGCTGACGCAGACGCCATAGGTGAATATCAGCGAGGTGAAGGCCAGGAGATATTCGGCCGACAGGATGCCGAGCAGCCAGAAGGCGGGGATCAGGATATAGCCCAGCACCTCCGCCACCGGCCCCATCACATCGACGATGAAGATGTGGCCGAAGCCGAGGAAGCCGACGCGGCCATAGCGCGGGTTCAAGAACATGGCCCGGTAGCGGAAGAAGCATTCGAGCGCGCCGCGCTGCCAGCGCGTGCGCTGCCGCGCCAGAACGCTCAGCGTTTCCGGCGCCTCGGTCCAGCACACCGGCTCGGGAATGAACTGAACGCGGTATTTGCGCTTCTTGTCGCGCATGTGGCGGTGCAGCTTGATCACGAGGTCGAGGTCCTCGCCCATCGAGCCCTTGGTGAAGCCGCCCACCGCCACCACTTCGGCGCGGCGAAACATGCCGAAGGCGCCGGAGACCAGCATCAGCGTGTTGACGCTGCTCCAGGCAAGCCTGGCCATCAGGAAGGCGCGCAGATATTCGACCACCTGGAACAGCGGCAGCAGGCGGCGCGGCAGATGCACCTCGCGCACCCTGCCGGCCTCGATCTTCGAGCCGTTGGCGATGCGGATTGTGCCGCCCACCGCGATGGTGCGCTCGGGATCGTCGATGAAGGGCTGGGCGGCGCGCATCAGCGCATCGGGCTCGAGTATGGAATCGCCGTCGATCACACAAAAGAGCGGCGCGCGGCAGACATTGATGCCGGCATTCTGCGCGTCCGCCTTGCCGCCATTCTCCTTGTCGATCACGAACAGCCGCTCGGTCATCGGCGAGGAATAGAGGCCGCGGATCGGCTTGTGCGCCAGCGCGTCCTCGTAGGGACGGTGGAACTTCACCAGGTTGAAACCCTCGATCAGGCGCTGCAAGGTCTGGTCCTTCGAGCCGTCATTGATGACGATGACCTCGAAATTCGGATATTCGAGCGCCAGCATGGAATGGACGCTCTCCACCACATTCACTTCCTCATTATAGGCCGGCACCAGAAGCGCGATCGGCGGCGCGACCTCGCCGTAGCGCTGCCAGAGCAGCGCCGAGCGCGCCACCGGCGGGCGCTTGGACAGCGCATAGCCGGCGAGG